>JBBRHT010000246.1:0-3202 GCA_038222295.1 Lysobacterales bacterium | reverse complement strand
CGCCGCCAGCGCGGGATACCCATGCGACCGGTAGAGCGTGTCGTGCCAGTAACCGGGAACCTTGCTCGCCCACTGCAGGTGGCTGACGACGCCGCTGAGGAAAAAATCGTGCAGGACCACGACGCCGCCAAACCGCTCGATCATCGCGGGCATGTGCGCGTGGAAGGCACTGTTGCCGAGCTGGAACACGATGCGATCGAATTCCCTGGCGTGCAAGTCGAACCACTGCAGGTCGCGTGTCTCGAAGGACGGCCAGTCCGGCTTCTCGGCGACCTCCGCTTGATCGGCCACCAGGACGATGCGGTAATGCGCCGCCAGGGCGGGCAGCAACTCGCTGCTGTAATCGGCGATTCCGCTGCGCGCGGGCGGCAACGGCGAGACGAACGCCAGCGTCGGCTTGGGCGACGGCCGCGTGATCGACGTCGTATCGGCGCGCACGCGTTGCACGGTCTCTTCCATCGCCGACAGCGCACGCCCCGCTGTCGCGGCCCAGCTGAATGTGTGCGCTTGCACCAGCGCATGCTCGCGCAGGGAGCGGCGAAAGCCCTCATCGGCCAGCAGGCGCGTGATGCTTTCGGCAATCGCGTCGACGCGGAAGGGATCGAACAACGCGTCTCCACGCCCCACCACTTCAGGCAGGCTGGAGTTGTTGGATGCAATGACCGCCGCACCACACGCCATCGCTTCCAGGACCGGCAAGCCGAAGCCTTCGTACCACGACGGGAAGACGACTCCTTCGCAGGCGTTGTACAAGCCGACCAGATCGCGATTGCTCACGTATCCGGTCAGGACCACGTCGCCCGGCGCCAGTCCGGCAGCCGCGGCCTGCGCAACGATGCCACTGGCCGCGGCGCCGTCCACCGAACACGTGATGGCCAATTGCACGTCGCAACGCGTCTGGCGATCGACCTTGGCGAATGCCTCCACCAGTCGGCCGATGTTCTTGCGGTGGTCGATGCCGCCGGTATAGAACAGGAAGCGGCGGCCAAGCCCGTACCGGCGCCGCAGCGCAGCCTCGTCCTCGATCGATGGATACTCCGGGCGGAACATCGGGTCAGCCGCGGCCGAAATGTTGACAACGCGCTCCGGCGGCAATCCGAGCAGCTGGATCGCATCGCGTCGCGTGCACTCGGAGATCGCAAGCAACAGGTCCGCGCGCCTCAGGCTGTCAACGCGGTCGAGGTACCACCGGCGCAGTGCGGGGTCCGACAGGTAGACGTCTTGATGAAGCAACGGAATCAGGTCATACAGCGTGACTGCGACGGGCGTCGATCGTCGCGCCGGGATATCGACGACCACGTCATCGGAAAATCCTTCGAAATAGCTGCTGATGTGTTGGATGTCGGCACGCTCGGCGGCAAAAGCGGCTTGGCGGATGACCTCGGCGGCATGCCGGCGCCCCGCGTTCGCGGGGTGGTCGGCCTGGATACCGCGCAGGCCCTTCCAGGCCAGGAACCGTGCATCCCCGGGCAGTGCGGCCCGGACCTGCTCGATCGTGTCCGGGATCGCGGCGTTCAGTGCAATGCGCAAGTCATGCGCCCGCGCGTCGTGCATTCCCGCAGCCAGCGACAGCGCGTAACGACCAATCCCGCGCGTGCGATGCGGGAGCGATTGACAGGCCTGGAGATCAGTGAGGATCTTCATTCGCCGCGGTCGTCCTTCGGTGCCGCGGCAGACAGGATCCGATGGATGCGCGCTGCCGAACGGGACATCGATGTGACCGGGGACGGCAGCGCGGGCGACACGGTCGCCGGCTGCGACAGGTGGTCGGACGCCGGCCGGTCCCCACCAAAGCCGGCCAGCGAAAGGACGCGCTGCCGCAGGCGACCGGCGAACAACCGCGCCCCCACCGTCCGCAAGACTGGCATCCCCGCCGCCATCCGCAACAGGCGGCCCGCCAGTCCACGGATGGCGCGATTGCTGGACCGTAGGGGTGACGTGAGTCTCCACGATCGGCTGGACTGGACAGTGTCGAGCTCGGCTTGCAAAGCATCCCTTCGCGCCGTCGCCATCTGCAGCGCATGTCGCGTGCCGATCAGTTCCGCCAGGCGACTTTCCAACTCCACCAGCCGCTGTTGTCGCTTATCGGCCGTTTCCGACACAACCGCAAGCACCGCTTCGCGCTCCGCCATGGCCTGCTGGAGTTCATCCAGGCGTTGCTGGCGCTTGTCCGCCGTCCCCGACACGACCAGCAGGTCCAAGCGGTAGCGCTCGGCCAATGCAGCGCGCTCCTGGAGTATCTCCTCGCGTTGCACCAGGACTTGCTCGATCTCGTCCAGCCGCTGCAGGCGGGCGGCGGCCGTGTCGGCCACGGCACCGAGATCATGCTCCAGGGACTGGACACGGTCGTGGTATCCCTGCAACCGGTGTTCCAGCGATTCGGCGAACCGGTTGGCGGCGATTTCACGATACGTCACGAAATCATCGAACACATTGGGTGGCAGCGCGAATGCAGGAGCCCGAGCCATCTGCTCATTGGCGAGGTAGAACCGGTTGAGACCATCGCGGTAAACGAGCGTGTACCCGGCTTCCAGCACCATCGGTTCCCACCGATCGGAGACGTCCACCGGCTGGTTCGGACGGGTTGCCTCAACCAGCAATATCCAGGGGCGATAGCGCGCCAGCGAAAATCCGGCGATGACGTCCTTTTCCATCCCCTCCACGTCGATCTTGACGAAATGGATCGTGCCTGGCGCATGCGCATCGAGGATGGAATCGAGTGTCGCCAAGGGCACGTCTTCGATGACGCTCGTCCGTCCGGCCCGGACGTGTTCGCTTGCGAATTCCGTGCTCGACGTCGACAGCCCGCTGTCGGCGATCGCGTGCAGGGCCAGTATCCCCATGTGGTCGCCCACGGCACAGCGCACGTTGACGTCGTCCGGTCGATCCGCCTGCAGGCGCTCGTACCAGCGTCCAACCGGCTCGATGTTGATCCCCCGCCATCCACGCTCGTAGAAAAGCCTGGTGACCGAGTCGACCACGGGATCCTGCGCGCCCACATCCACGTAGAAGCCGGCGTCGATGTCGCCGAGCGCACGCGCGAGCATCACGTCCTCGAAGTTCTGCGCGTAGGAAATCGTACTCAAGGCAACGTGATCTCGATGACCGGTGGTATCCATGCCGTTCCGACGAAGCTGGGCTTGTCCGCATTGCCAACCGTGAACACCAGCGCCAGGTCCCGCCACTCGTAGTTGTTCACCAG
>JBBRHT010000245.1:0-3210 GCA_038222295.1 Lysobacterales bacterium | reverse complement strand
ATCCAGCCGGACAGGAGCCAGGCGCCCAGCAGCAGGACGACGCCGCCGGTGCCGACGGCGACCAGCAAGGGCCGTCGCTGGCGCATGGCTGAGGCCTGGCCGACCGGGATGTCTTGTGCGGAGGTGTCGCGGATGCTCATGGAGTCGGGTGCGTGCGGTGTCGGCGTTGCAACACGCATGCTTCGTGCCAAGCGCAAACCATTGATCTGCAAGGTCGCCGTGCTGCAGAAGTGTCCGGGCGGACAGCGGACAGCGTCCGCCGGACACATCGGCCATTCACCGGCTGCCGCTACACTGGCCGCCTTCCAGGGAGATCCCAATCCATGTGCGGTATCGTCGGCGCCATTGCGGATCGTGATGTGGTACCCGTCCTCATCGAGGGCCTGAAGCGGCTGGAATATCGCGGCTACGACTCGGCCGGCATCGCGGTCGTGACCGAGGATCGCGTGCGCCGGGTGCGCCGCACCGGTCGCGTGTCGGAAATGGAATCCGCCGCCAAGGCCGAGCATTTCACCTCGTCGCTGGGCATCGGCCACACGCGCTGGGCCACCCATGGCGGGGTCACCGAGGACAACGCGCATCCGCACATCAGCCATGGCGAGCTGGCGCTGGTGCACAACGGCATCATCGAGAACCACGAGCAGCAACGCGAACGCCTGCGCGGGCTCGGCTACACGTTCGAGTCGCAGACCGATACCGAGGTGATCGCGCACCTGATCCACCATTACCGCGCGCAGGGCGCGACGCTGCTCGGCGCGTTGCAGACCGCGGTGCGTGAGCTCGACGGTGCCTATGCGCTCGCGGTGATCGACAAGCGCGACCCCCAGCGCATGGTCGCGGCACGGATGGGCTGCCCGCTGCTCATCGGCCTGGGCGACGGCGAGAACTTCGTCGCCTCCGATGTGTCGGCGATCATCTCCTCCACGCGGCGGGTGATCTTCCTGGAGGAAGGCGACACTGCCGAGCTCACTCGCCAGTCCGTGCATGTGTTCGATGCGGACGGCCACCCGGTGCAGCGCGACGAACACCAGTCCGACGTGTCGCTGGCCTCGCTGGAACTCGGCCCCTACCGGCACTTCATGCAGAAGGAGATCCACGAGCAGCCGCGTGCGATCGCCGACACCATCGAGGCGCTGATCGGCAGCAATGCCTTCACCCCCGAGCTGTTCGGCAGCCAGGCCGAGTCCGTGCTGCACGACATCGACTGCGTCCAGATCCTCGCCTGCGGCACCAGCTATTACGCCGGACTGACCGCGCGCTACTGGATCGAGGCGATGGTCGGCATCCCCTGCGCGGTGGAAGTCGCCAGCGAATACCGCTACCGGTCGGTCGTGGCCAATCCGCGGCAGCTGGTGGTCACGTTGTCGCAGTCGGGCGAGACGCTCGACACGATGGAGGCGCTGAAGTACGCCAAGTCGCTCGGCCACGAACGCACGCTGTCGATCTGCAACGTGCCGGAAAGCGCGATCCCGCGCGCCAGCCGGCTGGTCTATTACACGCGTGCCGGCGCCGAGATCGGCGTCGCTTCCACCAAGGCATTCACCACGCAGCTGGTCGCGTTGTTCACGCTGTCAGCAACGCTGGCGAAGCTGCGCGGCCGGCTGTCGACGGACGAGGAGGCCGAACTGCTCGATGGCCTGCGCCACCTTCCCGGCAGCGTGCAGCACGCGCTCAACCTCGAGCCGCAGATCGCGCTGTGGGCCGAACGGTTCGCGCCCAAGCAGCATGCGTTGTTCCTCGGCCGCGGCGTGCACTACCCGATCGCGCTCGAAGGCGCGCTCAAGCTCAAGGAAATCACCTACATCCACGCCGAGGCGTATCCGGCCGGCGAACTCAAGCACGGCCCGCTGGCGCTGGTCGACAAGGACATGCCGGTGGTCGTCATCGCGCCGAAGGACCGCCTGCTCGAGAAGGTGAAATCCAACATGCAGGAAGTCCGCGCGCGCGGGGGCGAGCTGTTCGTGTTCACCGACGCCGACAGCCAGTTCGGCGAATCCGAGGGCGTGCACGTGATCCGTACGCCACGGCACGTCGGCATGTTGTCGCCGATCCTGCATACGATTCCGGTGCAGCTGCTCGCGTACCACACCGCACTCGCGCGCGGCACCGATGTCGACAAGCCCAGGAACCTGGCGAAATCCGTCACGGTGGAGTAGTGCTGGCGTCGTGCGGTCGACGTCGTTCACGCGATGGGGATCACGGGCCGCCTAGCTGTGGCACCGCTTCCCAGGTCGATTGCCCGTTTGAACTGGTGGCTGATCCGCACTGGCCTGAAGGAGAAGATGTAACCGTGGTCGCCGCGCCGAATACCGGATTGGCCAGACGGTGAGCATCATCGATACCGCCTTCGTGTTGCTGGGCCTGATCCTGCTGACAGCGCTGGTGGCACGCCGGCTGACCACGCCGGCGCCGAGTGTGTTTGCCGCGGTCGGCATCGCGGCCGGGCTGTGCTGGCATCTGCTGCCGTTCCTGCCCCCGGTGACGATGCCACCGGACCTGGTGCTGTTCGTGTTCCTGCCGCCTCTGCTGGTCACCGCCGCCTATGCGCTGCCGCTGGGATCCGTGCGTCGCAACCTGCTGCCCATCGGCCTGCTCGCCGTCGGCCTGGTGCTGGCGACGATGCTGGTCGGTGGCGCCGTCGGACATTGGATCGCCGGCCTGCCATGGGCGGCCGCACTCGTGCTTGGCGCGATCGTTGCGCCCCCCGACCCGGTGGCCGCCACGGCGATTGCGGCCAAGACCGGGCTCCCGCATCGGCTGGTGGTGATCCTGGAAGGCGAGGGCCTGGTCAACGATGCGGTCGCGATCGTTGCGTTCGGCATCGCGGTCAAGGCGGCGGTCAGCGGGCAGTTTGCCTGGTCCAACGTTCTGGTGGAGCTGCTGAAACAGGTGCCGATCGGGATCGCCGTGGGCTTCGCCGTGGGCTTCGCCGCCAAGCAGGCGCGGGTGCGCATCGACAGCGTTCCGCTGGAGGTCGGCATTTCGATCGTGAGCCCCTACCTCGCCTATCACCTGGCCGACCGGTTCGGCGGCTCCGGCGTGCTGGCCGTGGTGACGCTGGGGTTCCTGTTGCGGCGTTATATCTCCCATATCCATTCGCCGGCGGCGCGGCTCGCAGCACGCACGGTGTGGGGAGCATTCCGCTATGCCAGTACCGCGCTGGTATTCCTGTTGCTGGGGCTGTTGCTGGGCGAAATCTCCATCGCCTGG
>JBBRHT010000244.1:0-3214 GCA_038222295.1 Lysobacterales bacterium | reverse complement strand
ATGACCGGCATGCCGGAGGCGGCGCTCGCCCGCGAACTCGGCCTGGATTACGCGTGCATCGGCATCGTCGCGAATTGGGCGGCCGGGGCGGGCCCGGACGTCGACGCTGTCATCGGCATGGAGGAGGTCCTGGCGAACGTTGCCGCGGCCACCGAGGGCGTCGCACGCGTGTTGCGTGGAATGCTGGCGGGGTGATTGCCAGGCCGGGGGCTTGCTTTGCATACTCCGCGCGTGCACCAGGCTGCCCCACGCGCCGGAGCACGCCAACGCATCCATCATGAGGTCAGCAAGTCATGCAATACGGCACCGTGAAGTGGTTCAACGACGCCAAGGGTTTCGGGTTCATCGCCCCGGAGGATGGCACTGCCGATGTGTTCGTGCATTTTTCGGCTTCGATTCCAAGGGTTTCCGCAGCCTGCAGGAAGGGCAGCGTGTCAGCTATGAATTGACCCAGGGTCCAAAGGGCGCGCAAGCGGCAGGCGTGCAGCCTGCCGTCTGAAGCAACGACCCAGCTTTCATGCCCCGCTCCGGCGGGGTTTTTCTTGCCCGGCAGTCGTGCCGCTAGTGCGTGATCCACGTTGCGAAAGACAGCCATGCGGCGGTTCCGGACAGCAGCAGGCGCAGCGGCCAGGACACAATGATCAACAGCGCGCCCCATCCGAATGCCGGGTGCAACCGCCGGTTCCTGATCGTGTCGTAGGCCACGGACGAGATCATCAGCGCATAGGTCGTCAGGAAGAACGCGGGGATTCCGACGCCGTGGAATGGCGGGATCGGGATGCGCGCGATCGCCGCGGTCAGGATGCCGATGCAGGACAGCAGCATCAACCGCTTGTGGATGTCGCTGCGGCGTCGGAACCACAAGCCGGCGCCGACGAGCACGGCGAAGACCGTCATGTCGCCCAACGGCACCACGAGGAAATTCAACGGCGGCGGTCCGGGCGAATGTCCCAGCCTCGCTCCGACGATGGCAGTCGTCGTTCCCACCACCAGCACGGCTGCGGCAAGCAGTGCGCCAACGACGCCCAGGCGCCGATGGAGGTCGGTGCGCCCCTTGGCGACCAGCTGCACCTGGACCAGGAACAGGACGAACCATGACGACATCACCAGCCCGTGCACCTGCTGCAGGAGCGTCAGGGGCGGGGTGCCGAATGCAAGTTTCAGGTAATAGGTCCGGGCGAACCCCGCGAACACGACCAGGATCGCCACGAGTGCGGCGATGGTGTACATGCGGCGTTCGATGTTGCGACGCAGTAGTGGTGCGGCCATTGCCGGATCCCCTGTTGGACGGATGTCCCTCGCAGGGGCAAACGTGCAGTGCGGGCACGCGCGGCCAGCGCCAGGGAAATGGTGCGTCGATCAGTCCAGGAACTGCAGCTTGGCCAGCTCGGAATAGAGCCCGCCCTCGGCCATCAGTGCGTCATGGGTACCTTCGGCGACGATTCGCCCGCGGTCCATGACCACGATCCGATCGGCGCGCAGGACCGTCGCCAGGCGATGGGCGATCACCAGGGTGGTGCGGCCGTCCATCAGGTTCTCGAGGGCGTGCTGGACGGCGCGTTCGCTCTGCGCGTCCAGCGCCGAGGTCGCTTCGTCGAGCAGCAGGATCGGCGCGTCCTTCAGCAGCGCGCGTGCGATGACGATGCGCTGCTGCTGGCCACCGGACAGGCGTGCGCCACGCTCGCCCAGCTCGGTCGCGAACCCTTCGGGCAGGGCGTCGAGGAAGCCTTCCGCCTCGGCCGAGCGCGCAGCCGCGCGCAGGTCCGGGTCCGATGCGTCCAGTCGTCCGTAACGGATGTTGTCCGCGGCGGTGGTCGCGAAGATCGTCGGTGATTGCGGCACCAGGGCGATCGCACCGCGCAGGTCGGCCGGATCGAGCTGGCGAACATCGACGCCATCCACCGACACCACGCCTGTCCTGGGATCATGGAAGCGCAGCAGCAGCGAAAACACCGTGCTCTTGCCGGCTCCCGACGGACCCACCAGTGCCACGGTCTCGCCCGGTCGCACATGCAGGCTGAAGTCCTCGATCGCCGGCAGGTCCTCGCGCATCGGGTAATGGAAGGTCACGCCTTGGAATGCGATGTCGCCACGCGCGGGCTTCGACAGCGCGACCGGATTGGCCGGCGCGACGATGCCGGACGGCTCGTCCAGCAATTCGGAAATGCGCCCCATGCCACCAGCGGCGCGCTGCAGTTCGTTCCAGACTTCGGCCAGCGCGCCCACCGAACCGCCGCCGATCAGCGCATACAGCACGAACTGTCCGAGCGTGCCCGCGCTCATGCGCCCGGCGACAACGTCGTGCGCGCCGGACCACAGAACCAGCGTGATCGCGCCGAAGATGAGCACGATGGCGACGGCCGTCACCACTGCCTGCGATCGGATGCGCTTGCGCGCAGTGGCGACCGCAACCTCCAGCGCTTGGCCGAAGCGCGCGCGCTCGTAGGGTTCGCGCGCGTGGGCCTGCACGGTTCGCACGGCGCCCAGGGTTTCGGCCGCCAGGGTGTTTGCGTCGGCAACGCGATCCTGGCTGGCGCGGGCGATCTTGCGCAGGCGCCGGCCGCCGATCACGATCGGCAACACGGCCAACGGGATCCCGATCAGGGTGAAGCTGGCCAGGTGCGGGCTGGTGACGAACAACATCGCGATCGAGCCGACCACGGTGATCAGGCTGCGCAACGCCACCGACATGCTCGAGCCGACCACGCTGCGCAGCAGTTCGGAGTCGGAGGTCAGGCGCGAGACGAGCTCGCCACTGCGGGTGCGATCGTGGAATCCGGCATCCAGTCCGATCAGGTGCGAATACAGCTGCTGGCGCATGTCCGCCACCACGCGTTCGCCGAGCAGGGACACGAAGAAGAAACGTGCGGCGGTTGCCAGCGCCAGCACAGTCGCCACGCCAAACAGGAACAGGAATGCGCGGTCGATATTGGCGCCGTTGCTGAAGCCCTGGTCGATCATCCGCCGGAATGCGACCGGCAGGCTGAGCGTGGCCGAGGACGAGAACGCCAACGCGAGCAACCAGGCGACGAAGAGGTTGCGATGTGCCCGCACGAACGGCCACAGCGCGCGCAGACTGCCGATGGGGGCTTTGGAGGAAGGAACCGTCGTCATCCCGCCATGATGAACGTTCGGCATCGATGGCGCGACCACGCGACGGCCGATGCGTGCCTGGATTCGGGACTGTCCGCTGACCTCAGCCCAGGGACAGGGC
>JBBRHT010000243.1:0-3215 GCA_038222295.1 Lysobacterales bacterium | reverse complement strand
GATCGCCTGCACATCGAACGCAACACCGGCGTGCTGTTCCAGGACGGCGCGCTGTTCTCCTCGTTGACCGTCGGGGAGAACGTGCAGGTACCCCTGCGCGAACACCACCCCGACCTGCCGGACTCGCTGCGCTATGAGCTGGCACTGCTGAAGGTGAAGCTCGCGGGCCTGGAAGCCGACGCGCTGAACAAGCTGCCATCGCAGCTCTCCGGCGGCATGCGCAAGCGCGCGGGTCTTGCGCGGGCGCTGGCACTGGACCCGCCGCTGCTGTTCCTGGACGAACCCACCGCCGGACTGGATCCGATCGGTGCGGCGGCGTTCGACAACCTGACCCGCACGCTGCAGCAGGCGCTGGGACTGACCGTGTTCCTGATCACCCATGACCTCGACACCCTGTACGCTATCTGCGACCGCGTCGCCGTCATCGCGGACAGGAAGGTCATCGCGGTGGCGACGCTGGCCGAGCTCGAACAACTCGACCATCCCTGGGTGCAAGAGTATTTCAATGGTCCGCGTGGCCGTGCCGCCCGCAGCGGCGCATCCGATCGGCGGACGTCCGCCGTCAATCCGGGCCCTGCCCGCGAGGAAGTGTGACGATGGAAACCAAGGCCAATTACGTCCTGATCGGCGCCTTCACCATCCTCACGGCGGTGCTGTTGCTGGCATTCGGTTTGTGGGCGGCCAAGTATTCGTCCGAGCAGGGCTGGCAGGAGTATTCGGTCGTCTTCAACGAGCCGGTCACCGGCCTCACCGAAGGCAGCTCGGTCCAGTACAACGGCATCTCGGTGGGCACGGTCGAATCGCTGAAGCTCGCCCCCAACGATCCGCGCCAGGTGCTGGCGCGGTTGAAGCTGCAGGCCGATACGCCGATCAAGGTCGATACCAAGGCCAAGATGTCGATCACCGGCCTCACCGGGAGTCCCTTCATCCAGCTCACCGGCGGTTCGCCGAACGCCCCGACGCTGGTCTCGGTCGACCATCGCGAAGTCCCCGTCATCCAGACCGAGGCTTCGGCGTTGCAGAACATCGCCGACACCGCCAACCGACTGGTCGCGCGCATGGACGAGGTGCTCAGCGAGGAGAACGTCAAGCGGATCGCGAAGACGCTCGACAACCTGCAGGCGATGACCGGCGCCGTTGCCGACCAGCGCGAAGACCTGCGTCAACTCATCATCAGTGCGCGCCAGTCGAGTGAGCAATTGGCGGTCACGCTGAAAACCACCGACCACGCGGTCAATGACATCGACCGCGACCTGGTGCAGAAACTCCCGGGGCTGGTGGCGAAACTCGACGGCACGCTGACCAAGCTCGATTCGGCCGCCGGCGGTGCCAATACCATCCTCAGCGAAAACCGCGCCGCCATCCACAGCTTCGCCAACGACGGCCTGTCCCAACTCGGCCCCACGCTGGGCGAGTTGCGCGGGCTGGTACGCGACCTGCGACATATCAGCGACCGCCTCGAAGGCAGCCCGGCGCGCTACCTGCTCGGTCGCGACGCCCCGAAGGAATTCGAACCCAAATGATCATTTCCAAGTCACATCGTTCAAACGCCGGCGTCTGCGCCGGCCTGGCCCTGGTGGGACTGCTGGCCGGATGCTCGGTCCTGGGCGGCAACAAGACCCCCGCGACGATCTATGCGCCGCAGCCCGCCGTGGCGATCGATCCTTCGTGGCCCAACGTCGACTGGCAACTGGCGATCAGCCGACCGGAAGCCGCGCGCATGGTCGACAGCCTGCGTATCGCTGTGCGTCCGACGCCTGGTGAGCTCGAGGTCTACAAGGGCGCGAGCTGGGCCAAGTCGCCGAGCGAACAACTCCAGGACACGGTGCTGCAGGCGTTGGAGGACTCCGGCAGGATCCCCGCCGTGGCGCGCCAGGGCAGCGGCATCGCCGCCGACTTCACCCTGCTCAGCGAGGTCCGCCGCTTCGAAGCCGACTACGCCGGGGCTGCGCTGCCGTCGGCGACCATCGAGGTCAACGTGAAGTTGCTGCAGGCAACCGACCAGGGCGTCGTCGCCTCCCGCACCTTCCAGCAGGCCGTCCCCGCCAGCAGCACCAGCACCGCAGCCGTGGCGCAGGCATTCGACACCGCGCTGGGCGCCATCGCGCACGACATCGTCGGATGGACGCTGGCCAGTGGTCAGCGCGCCCGCGACGCACACAAGGCGAAGTAACAGGTCGGCACGGCCGATCCGGCACCTGCGTCAGCGCCGTTACTCCACGATCCTGCGGAATGTCAGGTTGATGCGGGATGCAACGGGTTTTGCGGTCGCCGGCAGCGAATGCTGATAGAGGGTTTGCGTATCGCCCGCCATCAGCAACAGGCTGCCGTGCGGCAGCACGAGCGCAAGCTTTCGCGATGCGTCGCGCCTGCTCCTGAACACGAATCGCCGCGACGCGCCCAGGCTCAGTGATGCGATCACCGGTTGCGTTCCCAGCGCGCGCTCGTTGTCGCTGTGCCAGCCCATGCGGTCGCGACCGTCGCGATAGCAATTGGCGAGCACGCTGTTGAAGTCGACACCGGTGTCATCCAGCAGGCGCTCGCGGACCGGCGACAACACCGCCGGCCACGGGCGCGGCTGGAAGCGCGTCCCCGAGTAGGTGTAGGCCGCCCCGGGGTCGCCGATCCAGCAACTCAGGCGCAGTGAATCGACGAGCCGGCCAAACAGCCGGATGCGATGCACCTCCCACGGCACCTGCGTTTCCAAGGCAGCCAGCAGCGCATCGGCTTCGCTGGCCAATAGCCACGCCGGGTCCATGGCCACCTCAGCTCCGGGCAACGCGATCTGGACAAGCGCCATGCGCCGGATGCTGCCGATTTGCCGCCCCCGGCGCAAACCCCGAGAATTGGACGTCCTGCTGCAACGCGGATGGAACCAGGCATGAGCGAAGTCGAACGCGACGTCATGGAATACGACGTGGTCACCGTTGGCGCGGGGCCGGCCGGATTGTCATTCGCCATCCGCTTGAAGCAGCTCAATCCGGATCTGTCGGTCTGCGTCATCGAGAAAGGCGCGACCGTCGGCGCGCACATCCTGTCGGGCGCCGTCATCGAGCCCGGACCGCTGGATGCGTTGTTGCCGAGCTGGCGCGACAACCCGCCGTCGATCTGCGTCCCCGCCGGCGACGACGAATTCTGGCTGCTCAGCAAGACCGGCGGACGCAAGCTGCCGGTGCCGCCGGGCATGAAGAACCACGGCAATGTCATCGTCAGCC
>JBBRHT010000242.1:0-3242 GCA_038222295.1 Lysobacterales bacterium | reverse complement strand
GGCGCCCTGTGCGGCCGTGGCTTCGGTGCCGCCCCGGTTGATGCCGTAGTTGGCGACGGCATTGGCGGACTGCGTCTGCGCAACGCCGGTCTGCGCCTGCACGGCGGCATCCTGCGCCTGCTCGGCGGCGGATGTCGCGGTGGACGCATGCGTGTCGGCGGCGGCCTCACCCTCGCTGGTCACGGCGGGGGCATTGCTGGCGCGCAGGGCGGCATCAGCCGCGGCCTTGGCCTTTTCCGCTTCGGTATCGGCCTGGGTGGCATTGGAGGTCGCCGACTTCACGGCGGCTTCGGTCTTCTTGACGGTATTGCCCTTGGCCACGCCGCTGTCCTGGGCGAAGGCGTTTCCGGCCAGCGCCAGCGTGGCGAGGATGGCCAGGGTCAATGGGATTCTGATGGGCGATTGCATCGTGCGAGCCTCATGGGGGGACGGGGGGAGCCCGCCGAACCTAGTCCCCTTCCGATCAAGCCGGTGTTAACCGCCCCAACGCCAGCTGAATGCGACGTTGCTGCCTCAAGCAGAGGCGTACACGGTGATTTCCTCGCGATCGTGGAAGAGCTGGCGCGCGCGCACCGTCATCGGGCGTTGCGATTGTTCGGAGAAAAGGTCAAGGCAGGACCGGGTTTCCTGCCAGCGTTTCTTCATCGGCAGCTTGAGGTTGAAGATCGTCCGCCGGCACCAGCCTTCGCGCATCCACGTCGCCATGCGTTCGGCGACCCGGCTGGGTTGTTCGACCATGTCGCACACCATCCAATCCAGTGGCTGTGGCGGCCGCCAGGCAAAGCCATCCGCGCGCAGGTGTTCCACGCGACCGTTTTCCAGCAAGTGCGGGCGCAATGGCCCGTTGTCGATGGCGGTGACGCGCAGGCCATGGCGGGTCAGCACCCACGTCCAGCCGCCGGGCGCGGCACCAAGGTCGGCTGCACGCATGTCGGCCTGCAGCAGGCGGCTGCGCTCGTCCGCATCGAGCAGGACCAACAACGCCTCGTCGAGCTTGAGCGCCGATCGCGACGGCGCGTCGGCATGCATCCGCAGGCGCGGGATCCCCAGCGGCCATGGCGAACTGTCGCGCGGCCGGCTGACGCCGACGAAGGCGTGGTCGCCGGCGATGAAACACACATGCAGGCGCGGCGCGGATTCGTCATCGCGCAGTGACAGGATCCCGGCCTTGCGCAATGCCGGCCGCAGCGCATTGCCGAAGCTGCGCGCAAGCCCTGCGAGCGGTTTGCCGGTGTCCGAATCGGGATGCTCGACCAGCAGCGTCCCGAACCCGCCCTGGCCCCGCAGCGCCTGAATGATCGGCGTGACCCGGTCGCGCGGATCCAATGTCCGCAATTCGGCGATCAGCTCGAGCTTTTGCCTGGCGAAGATCAGCTCGCGCCACGGCAGCGCGCGCGATATCGATGGGCTGTCGCTTGCGGAAAACACCACATGGCCGGTGCCGCGATCGGCGCGCGCATGGCCGGTCTGCCCGGCGTGGGCCGCGCGCTCGGTGAGCTCCGCCGCCAGTTCGGGCTCGAAGCCAGCCCGGCAGTAACACAGCAGTCCGCTGCTGGCGGACATTCAGTACACCGGGCCTTGCTGCTCGGCGTAAGCCTGGAGCACGGCACGCGCCGCCTCCCGCTGCAGGTCGCGGACCACGGCAATGCCGCGACGCTCGAGTTCGCCGATCCAGTCCTCTGGTAACGGACCTTCGTCGAAGCCGGTCAGCGTCATCACGTCCTCGCTGCGGGCGCCGATCAGCAGGCGGTCGATTCCCGCCCAGAAGGTTGCCCCGTAGCACTGGCAACACGGCTGGGCCGACGTCGCCAGCGTGATCCGGCCGCCATCCTCGTTGAGCCGCGACCGCTGCAGGCGCTGCTGGGCAAGCATGTACGCCATGTTCTCGGCGTGGGCCAGCGAGCAGTTCTGCTGCAGCACGCGGTTGACGCCCACCGCGATCAGTCGCCCGCTGTCGTCGAATACCGCCGCGCCGAACGGCCCGCCGCTACCCGCCTCGATGTTGTTGCGCGCCAACAGGATCGCCAGCGCCATCTTGTCGTCATCGCCGGCGTAGATGGCGCGATCGGCGATCTCGTGCACCCAGACCGGCAGCGTCAGGTGGAGTTGCCCCAGCAGCATCAGCGCAGGCACCGGGCGTTGGCTCGCCGCATTGCCGCTTATCCCGCCCAGGTGTCGCGCAAGGTCACGCTGCGATTGAAGACCGGCGCACTTGGGCGATGGTCGTAACGGTCGGCGACGAAATAGCCGGTCCGCTCGAACTGGCAGGACTGCTCGGGTGCTGCGTCGGCCGCTGCTGGCTCGACATAACCGCGTGCCGTGCGTCGTGATTCCGGATTCAAATGATCCTGGTAAGTCTTCCCGCCTTCATCGTTGTCCGGATCGGGGACGAGGAAGAGACGGTCGTACAGGCGGATCTCGGCGGGCACCGCGTGCCGCGCGCTCACCCAGTGGATCGTGCCCTTGATCTTGCGATTGGCGCCTTCCATGCCGGGGCGCGATTCCGGATCGAGGGTGCAGTGCAACGCCACCACCTGGCCATCGGCATCCTTGTCGACCGTGTCGCAACGGATGATGCCGGCGCCGCGCAGGCGGACTTCGCCGCCCGTGGTCAGGCGCTTGAAACCCTTGGGCGGTACTTCGGCGTAATCCTCGCGATCGATCCACAACTCGCGGGAAAACGGGATCTGCCGCTTGCCGAGGCTGTCGTCCTTGGGATGGTTGGAGAACGCCAGCGATTCCTCGAAATCGGCTGGCAGGTTGTCCAGCACGACCTTCAACGGCTCGATCACGGCCATGCGTCGCGGCGCGGTGGCGTCGAGGTCGTCGCGCAGGCAGCCTTCGAGCACCGAATAGTCGATCAGCGAATTCTGCTTGCTGATGCCGATGCGCTCGGCGAACAGGCGCAACGATGCCGGCGTGTAACCGCGGCGGCGGATGCCCTGCAGCGTCGGCATGCGTGGATCGTCCCAGCCATCGACGAGGCCGGCCTGCACCAGCGCCATCAGCTTGCGCTTGCTCATCACCGTGTAGTTGAGGTTGGCGCGCGAAAACTCGATCTGGCGCGGCTTGCTGGCCTCGTTGGCAAATCCTTTCGCAACCAGCGCCGCCAGCAACACCGGCGAGTGCGCGAGATCGACCTTGTCCACGCACCAGTCGTACAGCGGGCGATGGTCCTCGAACTCCAGCGTGCACAGCGAGTGGGTGATGCCTTCGACGGCATCGCTGAGCGAATGCGCGAA
>JBBRHT010000241.1:0-3275 GCA_038222295.1 Lysobacterales bacterium | reverse complement strand
GTTGCGGCACGTCGACCGGGTCGGACTCGGACAGCACCCCGCCGGAGGCACAGATCTTGATGACGTCGGCACCGTACTTCATCTGCAGGCGAGTGGCCTGGCGGCACTCCTCGGCGCCATTGCAGACGCCTTCCATCGGGCCGGAGGGCGTGACCCGGTTGGGCGGATACGGCGAGCTGTCGCAGTGGCCGCCGGTGGAACCGATGGCGTGGCCGGCGACCAGCAGGCGCGGGCCTTCGGTCAGGCCGTCGTTGATCGCGTTGCGCAGCGACACGTCGACGAAGTCGGCGGCGCCCACCACGCGCGCGGTGGTGAAGCCCGCGTCGAGCGTCACCTTGGCGTTGTGCGCGGCATGGAAGGCCTGCTCGGCCGGGAAACGCAACATGGTGTTGTAGATGCCGGCGGCCCAGTCGTCGTCGTGGTCGTCGGCGATATGCACGTGCGCGTCGATGAAGCCGGGCAGCAGCGTGGCGTCGCCGAGGTCGATGACGCGCGCATTGGCGGGAATGACGGCGTTGGCGCCGACAGCCGTGATGCGCCGGCCCTGGACCACGACCACGCCGGGCCCGGTCAAGCGGCCGGTCCTGCCGTCGAACAGGTGCGCCGCCTTGAGGACGGTGACCGGGGTCGCGGGTGCGTGGGCGGATGCGGCCTGCGTCTGTGCATCGACGGCGACGGCGGACAGCGCGCCGGCCACAAGCAGGGCGGCGGACAGCGTGGCAATGCGGTGCTTCATGCAACTCCCCAGTCGGTTTGATCGAGCGAGTGTAGGCGATCGAATGGACGGTGCGGTCCGGTGCGTCATCGGCCCATCACCCCGCGCGGTGGACCCTGCATCGCCGTATGCTTGCCCCATTCACCTGACAGGATCCGCCCGCAATGCAAACCGACGTCTCGACGACCCAGCGTTACTCGCGCCGTGCGCGCTGGTTCCATTGGCTGGCGTTTGCCGCCGTTGCGCTCGCATACGTGTTCATCAACTTCCGCGGCGTGTTCCCGCGCGGCAGCGATGCGGCGAAGGTGCCGATGCAGGGCCACATCCTGTTCGGGCTGGTGGTGCTGGCACTGGTATTGCCACGCCTGTTGCACCGGCTGCGCAATGCGCCGCCGCCGGTCGCGCCCGCGATCGCGCCATGGGAGACGCTGCTGTCGCGGATCACGCACTTCGCCTTGTACGCCTTCCTGCTGGTGCAGCCGCTGCTGGGCTTGTTCACCGTCTGGGCCGGCGGACCGTTGCATGTGCCGTTCACCGCGCTGCAGGTTCCATCGCCGATCGCCGCGAACCACGCGCTGGAAGAACAGCTGGGCGGCCTGCACGAGAACATCGGCACGATCTTCTACTACGTGATCGGGCTGCATATCGCCGGCGCGTTGTGGCACCACTTCTTCCGCCACGACAACACGCTCAAGCGGATGGTGTGACGGCGCGACACCGGCTTGCCGATTGCCGGCCGCTGGGTGGATGGGGGTCATGGGCCAATCGCGTCGCCGCAGCCGCTGCGCCACGAGGCGATGCGAGGCCGAATCCGCAATGAACCGCGCAATGCGGGACGCGCGTCCACAAACCTGAGCGGTTGGTTAATGTGAAGCCCGCGTCAACCCGTTAGCATCGGATCCATGGGCGCTTACTTCCAGTCGCGCTGGTTGACGTACTTCGTCGCCGTGGCAACGACGCTGATCGCGCTGCTGGTGCGGCTGGAGTCGGCATGGCTGTTCGAGACGTCAACGTTCATGCCGTTCCTCATGGCGATCCTGATCTCGGCATGGATCGGCGGCTGGAAGCCGGGCGCGCTCGCCACGGGGCTGGGCGCGGCAGCCAGTGTCTGGTTCCTGCTGGAGCCGGTCGGCAGCCTGGTCATCACCGATCACGCCGATGCCATCCAGCTGCTGCTCTACCTGGTGATGGGACTGGCGATTTCCCTGGTCTGCCAGTGGCTGCACAACGCGCGCGATCGCGCGTCGACGATGGGCTCGGACATCACCGAGCTGCAGCGCATGGAAGAGAACCTGCGCACGCTCGCCGCCGACCTGGCCGAAGCCGACCGGCGCAAGGACCGCTTCCTGGCGACGCTGTCGCACGACCTGCGCAATCCGCTGGCGCCGATCCGCAATGCGCTGGAACTGATGAAACGCGCGCCACGCGATGCGGCCACGGTCGATATCGCCCGTGCGGCGATGGAGCGGCAACTGGTGCAGATGGTGCGGCTGGTCGACGACCTGCTCGACGTCAGCCGCATCACCCGCGACAAGCTGGAGTTGCGTCGCGAGATGGTCACGCTGCAGAGCGTGCTCGATAACGCGGTCGAGGCCGCACAGCCGTGCGTCGCCGAGCACGGCCACGCACTGACGGTTTCCCTGCCGCAGGTGCCAGTGTGGCTGAGCGTCGACCCGACCCGCACCGCGCAGGTGTTTTCCAATCTGCTCAACAATGCCGCCAAGTACACCGATGACGGCGGCACGCTGCAACTCGTGGCGCGTGTCGACGGCGAGGACGCCGTCGTGTCGGTGATCGACAACGGCGTTGGCGTCCCACCGCGGCAGGTGGCGCAGGTGCTGGAAATGTTCGGCCAGATCGACGGCACGCTGGAGCGGTCGGAGGGCGGCCTGGGCATCGGGCTCAGCCTGGCCAAGCGCCTGGTGGAAATGCACAACGGCCGCATCGACCTGCGCCCTGCACCCGGCGGCCGTGGCACTGAAGTCGAAGTGCGGCTGACCACGGTGACCGCGCCATTGCGGCACGCATCGACGCTGCCCGTCGTCGCGGCACCGCCGGTCGAGCAGCACCGGTGCCGCGTGCTGGTCGTGGATGACAACGTCGACTCGGCGCAGACGCTGGCCATGATGCTGGACGTACTGGGCCACCAGACGCGCCTGGCCAACGATGGGTTGGAGGCAGTGCGTATCGCCCGTGAATTCCAGCCCGACCTGGTGCTGCTGGACATCGGCATGCCCAGGCTCAATGGTTATGAAGCCTGCCGGCAGATCCGCGAACAGGCCTGGGCCACGGCCGTCACCATGGTGGCCGTCACCGGCTGGGGCCAGGATGAGGACCGTCGGCGTTCGAAGGATGCCGGCTTCGACCTGCACCTGGTGAAGCCGCTGGATCCCCTGGCGGTCGAACGCATGATGCGCGAGCTCAGCGCCGCCGCCGCCGCGGCAGACACGCTCCACGCGAACTGACGCGCGGAAGGTGCCCATCTCCCGACCCAGGGTGGACGGGTATCCTGCGCGCTCCCCCGCCGCTGTCCGCCCCGCCGCATGAAGCCCGACACATT
>JBBRHT010000240.1:0-3285 GCA_038222295.1 Lysobacterales bacterium | reverse complement strand
CCATGCTGTTCCAACACGTCGCCATTGCCGGACTCGCCCACGTCGACGCACCGCGTCGATTGGGTTCGGACGAGATCAATGCGCGCCTGAAACCCACCCTCGACCGCCTCGGCATCACCACCGACGTGCTGCGCGACATCGCCGGCATCCATGCGCGGCGCCTGTGGGACGGCGACATGCAGGCCTCCGCGGCGGCGACGCTGGCCGGGGTCAAGGCACTGGCCGATGCCGGCATCGACCCGGACAAGATCGGCCTGCTGGTCAACACCTCGGTCAGTCGCGACTTCCTGGAACCGTCGACGGCATCGATCGTCAGCGGCAACCTCGGCCTGGGCGAGATGTGCCAGAACTTCGACGTCGCCAACGCCTGCCTCGCCTTCCTCAACGGCATGGACATCGCGGCGCGCATGATCGAGCGCGGCGAGATCGACTACGCGCTGGTGGTCGATGGCGAGACCGCGGACCTGGCCTACGAGAAGACGCTCGAGCGCCTGGACCACATCGACATCACCGAAGAACAGTTCCGCAACGAGATGGCGACGCTCACGCTGGGTTCCGGCGCGGCGGCAATGGTGCTGGCGCGCGCCGAACTGGCACCCGGTGCCCCGCGCTATCGCGGCGGCGTCACCCGCGCGGCCACGCAGTGGAACGCGCTGTGCCGCGGCAACCTCGACCGCATGGTCACCGACACACGCACACTGCTGATCGAAGGCATGAAGCTGGCGCAGAAAACCTTCGTCGCGGCCAGGATCGCGCTGGGCTGGGTGGTGGAGGAACTCGACGAGTTCGTCATCCACCAGGTCAGCCAGGTGCACACGCAGGCCTTCATCCAGGCCTTCGGCATCGACCCGAAGAAGGTGCTGACGATCTTCGGCGAGCACGGCAACATCGGCCCGGCATCGGTGCCGATCGTGCTGAGCAAGCTGCGCGAACTCGGCCGGCTGAAGAAGGGCGATCGCGTCGCCCTGCTCGGGATTGGTTCGGGTTTGAACTGCTCGATGGCGGAAGTCGTCTGGTAAGCGCAATCGCGTGAGCGCGACGCCGGCGTTGCCCGACTACCCCTTCACCCCTCACCGGATCGAGATCCGGCCGCGGGTGACGTTGTCCTATCTCGACGAAGGCCCGCGCGACGGCGAGGTCATCGTGATGCTGCACGGCAATCCGTCGTGGAGCTTCTACTGGCGGCACCTGGTGCTGGGATTGCGCGACCGCCACCGCTGCATCGTGCCCGACCACATCGGCATGGGCCTGTCCGACAAGCCCGACGACGCGCCGACCGCATCGCCGCGCTACGACTACACGCTGCAGTCGCGCGTGGATGACCTGACCACGTTGCTCGACGCACTCGGCATCACCGGTCCGGTCACGCTGGCCGTGCACGACTGGGGCGGCATGGTCGGTTTCGGCTGGGCGCTGTCGCATGCCAGCCAGGTCAGGCGGCTGGTCATCCTCAACACCGCGGCGTTCCCGTTGCCGGCGGCCAAGCCGATGCCCTGGCAGTTGTCGCTGGGGCGCGATTCACGCGTTGGCGGATTCCTGATCCGCGCCTTCAACCTGTTCGCGCGCGGCGCGGCATGGTTCGGCACCGAACGGCGCCTGCCGCGCGCGGTGCGCCGCGCCTACATCGCGCCCTACGCCGGCTGGCACGACGCCATCGCGACACTACGGTTCATGCAGGACATCCCGCTGCACGCAGGTGACCGCGCCTGGCCGCTGGTGGCCGAGGCTGGCCGGCGCCTGCACACGTTTGCTGACCGTCCCGCCTTCATCGGCTGGGGGCTGCGCGACTTCGTCTTCGACCGGCACTTCCTCGACACCTTCACGCAGGCCTTGCCCGATGCGCAGGTGCATCCCTTCGAGGATGCCGGGCATTACGTGCTGGAGGACAAGCACGAAACGCTGGTCCCAGCCATCCGGGAATTCCTTGACGCGAATCCCCTGTAGGACCGGTTTCAGCCGCGACCGATCGGCACAAGGCCATGTCGCGGCTGAAGCCGCTCCTACAATGGCGGCATGAGTGAATCGCATAACATCGCCGCGTCGCTGCCACGCCTGGCCCGCGAGCGGCCCGACCAGGTCGCGATGCGCTGTCCCGGTCGCGATGGACGTTATGACGTCACACTGACCTACGCCGAACTTGATGCGCGCAGCGACGCCATTGCTGCCGGCCTGGCCGCGCGCGGCATCGGACACGGAACGCGCACGGTGGTGATGCTGCGCCCGACGCCGGAATTCTTCCGGGTGATGTTCGCGCTGTTCAAGGCCGGCGCGGTGCCGGTGCTGGTGGACCCGGGCATCGACAGGCGCGCGTTGCGCACCTGCCTGGACGAGGCGCAACCGCAGGCCTTCATCGGCATCCCGTTGGCCCACGCGGCGCGCGTCGCGTTGGGCTGGGCCCGCACGGCGCGCGTGCGCATCACCACGGCCGCGCGGCCGTGGCTCGCCGATGCCACGCTGCGACAAGTCGAATGCGACGGCGCAGCGGCAACGCCGCAACTGGCGCACACCGATCCCGACGATGTCGCGGCAATCCTGTTCACCAGCGGATCGACCGGCGTGCCCAAGGGCGTGGTCTACCGGCATCGCCACCTGCTCGCCCAGATCGCGATGTTGCGCGATGCATTCGGCATCTCCGCCGGCGGCATCGACATGCCGACGTTCCCGCCGTTCGCGCTGTTCGATCCGGCGCTGGGACTGACGTCCATCATTCCCGACATGGATCCCACGCGCCCGGCGCGCGCCAATCCGCGCAAGCTGCTGCATGCGATCGAGCGGTTCGGCGTCGACCAGCTGTTCGGATCGCCGGCGTTGATGGCGGTGCTGGCGCGGCACGGCGCGGCGCTGCCGACGCTGAAGACGGTGACGTCGGCCGGCGCTCCGGTGCCGGCGGGCGTTGTCAGTGCCATGTGCGCGCTGCTTGCCGACGATGCGCGGTTCTGGACGCCCTATGGCGCGACCGAATGCCTGCCGGTGTCGGTGATCGAGGGTCGCGAGCTGCTGTCGACGCGCGAGCGCAGCGAGCAGGGCGGCGGCACCTGCGTCGGCCGCGCGGTGGCGCCCAACGTGGTCCGCATCATCGCAATCGACGATGGCGCGATCGCGCAATGGAGCGATGCGCTGCTGGTGAAGACGGGTCAGGTCGGAGAGATCACCGTGGCCGGTCCCAGCGCCACCGACAGTTATTTCAACCGCGATGCCGCGACACGGCTGGCGAAGATCCGCGAACCCCTCGCCGATGGCAGCGAGCGCATCGTGCATCGCATGGGCGACCTGGGTTACCTGGAT
>JBBRHT010000239.1:0-3288 GCA_038222295.1 Lysobacterales bacterium | reverse complement strand
CGATGGATGTCGCCACCAGGGCACGTCGCCAGGTCCTGCGGGATGACGAAGCCGACCCCGCGGCGATCATCCATGGGCTGGACGATGTGCCGGTCGGCGCGATGGTGATGGGCGACAAGACGCACACGCTGTTCTTCGATCCAGGCAGCCCCGATGCGCGGCTCTACCGCAGCCTGGAGGCGGCGTTTCCCGGGAACACCGTTGCCATCACGTCGCGTACCACGGATGGGCACCAGGTCCTGGTCAGTGTCTCCAGCGACCGGAATCCCGGCGACTTCTACCTGTTCGATACCGTCGCCAAGAAGGCCGATCACCTGGTCAGCCGACGCGACTGGTTCGATCCGGAGGCCATGGCCAGCGTGCTGCCGTTCAATTTCAAGGCGCGCGATGGCATGACCCTGTACGGGTACGTGACGACCCCCCGCGGAGCCGGGAAGAACCTGCCGATGGTGGTGCTGCCACATGGCGGGCCGTTCGGCATTTCCGACGAGTGGGCATTCGACCCTGAAATCCAGATGCTGGCGTCCGCGGGTTACGCCGTGCTGCAGGTCAATTTCCGTGGCTCCGGCGAGCACGGACGAGCCTACCAGCGTGCAGGCATGCGCCAATGGGGCCGCACCATGCAGGACGACGTCACCGATGCCACGCGCTGGGCCATCAGCCAGGGAATCGCCGACGGCCGGCGCATCTGCATCTACGGCGCCAGCTATGGCGGCTACGCGGCCCTGATGGGGTCGGCAAAGGAGCCAGGCCTGTATCGATGCGCTGTTGGATACGTTGGCGTCTATGACGTCCCGGCATGGATCGGCAAGGGCGGATGGGCCAACTCCAGCAAGGCTTATCTGGACAACTGGGTGGGCAAGCCCTCCGAACTCGTGTCTGTTTCGCCGGCCCGCCTGGCCAGCCAGATCAAGGTTCCGGTGTTGCTCGTGGCCGGCGGCCAGGACGAGCGCGTACCGATCGAACAGTCCGAAGCCATGGAGAAGGCGCTGCGTGCCGCCGGCGTGCCGGTGGAAACGCTCTTCATCCGTACCGAAGGGCACGGCTTCTTCGTCGAAGAACACCGCAAGCAGTTCTACAACCAGTTGCTGGGCTTCCTGGACCGAAACATCGGCAGTGCGTCGAAGGCGGCGGTGACGACAGCCGCTGGCGTAGCGGCCGGACACTGAGAAGACATGCGAAGCATGCGCTGCAATACACATCGAAGGGGAATGAGGATGTTGCTTGAAAGCATGGTTGTGGCCGCACTGTCAGCATCGCCGCTGGTCGCGCATTCGACCGATGCCATCCCGATCCAGGAGTTCGTGCGCCATGCGCAGTACACCGCCAGCAAGATCTCGCCGGATGGCCGTTTCCTGGCGCTGACCGTCCAGCAGGGCGACCGCATGGCGCTTGCGGTACTGCGCATGCGGGACATGCAGGTGAACCGCATCACCCGCCTGACCGACCGTGAAAGCATCAGTGCGTTCTACTGGGTCGGTCCCGATCGCCTCATGTATACGCCAACCTCAAGCTATACACCCAGATGCTGGCGTTCTTCGACAAGTACATCGGCGAGGGTGCGAAGCCGATAACGGCTGCCCGCTGAGGGTGCATGCGTCCTGGAAAAAACGGCGCCTTGGGCGACGTTGTCCCTTTGCGGGGCGCCTGGCGTCACTTCACTCCGTGCATCATCCGCCGCAACATCGGCGCGAGCAGGAGTGCCGCAACGGCGAAGCCCACGCCGATCCACGTCATGATCCAGAACAGGTGGGCGTACTTCGCACCGGCGCTGGCGAAGTCCAGCGTGGTCCCTTCGGGGATGTCGATGGCGGCGAGTTTTCCGAACAATGCGGCGAGGGTTTCGGAAAAGGCCGTCGCCAGGAACCAAGTGCCCATCATCAGGCTGGCGACGCGGGCAACCGACAACTGGGTCACGGCGGAAAGACCGACCGGAGCCAGGCACATTTCGCCCAACTCCAGCACGAAGTACGCCAGCACCAGCCACCACACGCTCGCCAGTTCACCGCTGGCGCCGGATTGCTGTGCGGCCCACGCCAGCGGGATGAAGCTCAACCCAGCCAGCAGCAGCCCCAATGCCGACTTCACTGGCTTGGATGGGTCCAGCTTGCGGCGCTCGAGCCACGACCACAGCACGCTGAACACCGGCGCGAGCAGCACGATGAACAGCGCGCCGAGGTAGGTCAGCGACCCGGCGGTCTGTGGCAGCACCAGCAGGTCGCGCATCAGGAAGAGCAGCATGGCCGTTGCCGCCAGGCCAAACAGCAGCTTGGGTGCGACCGAGTTGGCATTCCTGTCGGACAGTGCCGCCGACACCATGAACGCCGCCGGGGCGAGCAGCAGCGAGACGATCGACCATGGCGCGTTGCGCAGGAACACCGTGACGTTCGACCAGGCGCTGGCCGTCCAGGCCACGGGCGCCTGCGCCTGCACCAGCGAGGGCACCACATCCTTGGTGAGCATGCGGTCGGTGAACGTCACCCACGAGCCGTACGTCTGCTCATACAGGGTGAAGAACACCAGGCACATGGCGATCAGCACGATCAACGCGATCATCTGCTGGCGTTGCACCGGCGTGCACTGGGTGGCGATGAACCAGAAGAACCACGCCAGCACCGCGAGCATCACCACGATCATCAACAGCAGGGCGAGCGAGATTCCCCCTCCCAGCGAAAACGCACCATTGGCCACCGCCCACATCAGCCAGGCGATGGGAAGCAGCCCGGCAATTGCGCCGAGATAGATCGCCCATTCCCTCGGAATGCCCATGACCCGCTCGCGCAGCTTGTCCGGCGCGGGCGACTCCGCGTGGCCGTGCAGGTAGCGTTGCCCCCACATGAACTGCGCCAGGCCGAACAGCATGCCGATGCCGGCAGCGCCGAACCCATAACTCCAGCCGAACGTCTGCCCCAGGTAGCCGCAGACGATCGATGCGAACAGCGCGCCAAGATTGATGCCGGCGTAGAACAGCGAGAACCCGGAATCCCGTCGCGGATCGTTTTGCGGATAGAGCTTGCCGACGATTGTCGAGATGTTGGGCTTCAGGAAGCCGACACCCATGATGATCAACGACAACGACAGGTAAAACACCCGAAGCGAGGCCTCGTCGCGCACCACGACGCCATTCACCACGGTCGCCGCATTGCCTTCGAACGCCATGCCGAAATGCCCGCAGACCAGCAGCAGCCCGCCGAAAATCACCGCCTTGCGCATCCCCAGATAGCGATCGGCGAGCAGGCCGCCGACAACGGGCAGGCTGTAGACCAGCCCGCCATAGGCGCCCAGGAC
>JBBRHT010000238.1:0-3349 GCA_038222295.1 Lysobacterales bacterium | reverse complement strand
GGTGTCCTGCGCCTTGCTGGCCGGACTGCTGGTCGCCGGCACGGCCAATCGATCGCGCGCTGCCGTCGCCGCGGCGCTGGCGACCGCCATCGGGCTGCTGGCCAAGGAAGCGGCCCTCGCGATTCCGCTGCTGCTGGCGCTGGCCTGGTGGTTCGACGGACGCCAGCGACGCTGGGCCATTGCGACGCTGGCGTCGGGCGGCGTTGCCGCGATTTACATGGCCCTGCGCATCGATGCGTTGCTGCACGCACGGCGCGAGGGCGCGCAATACGCGCCATCGCTCGCGCACGTGCCGCTGCGCTGGCTCGAATACCAGTTGTTCCCGTTGATGCCGCAGAAGCTGGAGGCCTCGACGGCGCTGGCGATGGGCATCGGCGACAGCGTCATCGCGGCGACGGTGCTGTGGCTGGCGCTGTTGATCGCGATGTGGCGCGGCAGTCGCCGGCTCACGGCCGTGTTCCTGCTCGGCGGCGTGGCGGCCTTGGCCCCGGTGCTGCTGCTGGCGGAAAGTGCCAACCAGTACGCGTACGGCTTCGCCGCGATCACGGCTGCAGCGGTTGCCGGTAGCTGGCAACACGCGCCGCGATGGGGTCGTGGGGTGATTGCGCTGGTCGCCCTCATCAGCGTGTGGCACGGCGTCAATGTGATGCAGCAGGTGCGCCGCGTCGGCGATGTGCAGGCGGTGTTGTCGCCAGCACTGGCGGATGTCCTGCGCGGACGCGACGGTCACGTGCGCCTGCGGCCGCAGGATCCCGGCGACGCCTGGATCCTGCGACGGTTGACCCACGACATCGGCTCGTACGACGGGGTCGCCATCGGCAAACGCGCCACTGTCGTCGATGCCGGTGCGCCAGCGGACTTCGTCGTGCTGGACGACGGCCGGCTGGTGCCGTTGCGCTAGAGGTCGAGTACGGCCTGTTCGTCGGCAATGGTGTCCAGCCGGATGCGGTTGGCGAACAGCGAGAACGCCAGCATGCCGGCCAGCCCATTGGCACGCGCGACCCACTCGGGCAACCAGCGCGGCGGCAGCAGGTCGCCCGATTCGAACAGCGGCTCAAAGGCCTGCACGTCGCCCAGCGTCATCTTCCCCGCGAACAATTGACGGCACAGGCGCAACTTGCCTTGCCGCAGTGCCCAGCGGAAGAACGTGTGCACGCCGATCAATCCGCGCAGGTAGACGGTGTCCTTGGTGAAGGCATATCCGCCAGTCAGCGGCACCCCGCGGAACACGCGCTGCGCCGATGAAAAACTCTCGACCTGGTTCTGGCCGGCGTCGAGGAAATAGCGGAACACCTGGATGAAGTCGGCCCCGTCCAGCGCCATCGCCACCGCCTCGATGCGCAGGCTCACGCGCTTCATGCGCTCGATGTCGATGCTGCCGGTGATCTGTTCGGCGAAGGTGGCCAGGCCTTCCTGCGTTGCCGTCGTGCGCGGCGACGACAGCGCCAGGCTCGGCAGCAGCGGTTGCAGGCGGCCGTTCAAGGCGGTGAGCGAATGCACGAAGGCCTCGTGCTCAAGCAGCTGGTGGCGGTCGTAGTCGCTGAACGCCGCGCCCGAGCGCAGGCGGATGCGGGTGGCGCCAGCGGCGGCCTTGGCGATGAGGTGCGGATCGAGCACGACGTCGATCAGGCGCTCGTTGAAGAAATCATCCAGGTCCGCCTGCAACTGCAGCTGCAACGCAGTCGCCGAGATCGTGACCTGCTCCGATGGCGCCAGCAGCTCGCGATCGAGCTCGTCGGCGATGGCGATGAAGTGTCGCGCCGCCTCGCGCGTGGTCGGGCCATTGCCCGGCAGCGGCTCATCGGGACGGCCGAACAGGCGGATGGAGTGCGCGGTGACGTCGGGCGTGCCGAGCGCCTCGAGCAGCTCGGCGGCGATCGACCAGGATTGCGCAGACTCGGACAGGTAACGGCCCAGCGGGTGTTGCGGATCCGCCTGTGCGGCGATCGCTGCGAGTTCGCGACGGGCGTCGCTGAAATCGAGTACCGGATACTCGTGGCGCGGCAAGGCGACCTCGCCGCGCGCCCATTGCGCCAGGAACGCGTGCTGGACCTCGATCGGCCAGCTGACCATGTTGAGCAGCTTGATCCCGCGCACGGCGCGGACCATGCGCTGGTCCAGCGCGGCGTGGTGGGCGATGTCGGCGGCTGGCTCCACCGGCAGACCATCGCATACCGGCGCGCGCTTGTCCGCACGCGCGAATCCGCGGGCGTCTTCGACACGTCGCCATATCGGCCAGTCGTCAGCGGCGTCCGTTCCGTGTTTCGGATCGCTTGGGCGACGGCTTGCCCGTAGCCTGCTCGGCCTTCTGCGCCAGCCGCGTCGCCAGCTTGGTGGCGGCCTCGGCGACCTCGTCGCCCAGCTTCAGGTAATGCGCGTAACGCTGCGGGGCGAGGCCGCCGGCGTCGATCGCGGCGCGCACGGCGCATCCGGGCTCGCCCTGGTGGCGGCAATCGCGGAACTTGCACTGGCCGGCCAGCGCGTCGATGTCGGCGAAATTCTCGGCGACGTCTTCCTCGCCGGTCGGCTTGAGTTCGCGCATGCCGGGCGTATCGATCAGGCAGGCCCCGGTCGGCAGCGGCAGCAGCGCGCGATGCGTGGTGGTGTGGCGGCCGCGCGCGTCGTTCTCGCGCACCGCGGCGGTCTTCATGCGGTCGGTGCCGAGCAGGGTGTTGGTCAGCGTCGACTTGCCGGCGCCCGATGACCCGACCAGCACCGCGGTCGTCCCGGGCTTGAGCCACGGCACCAGCGCGTCGACGCTCGCCGGGTCCTTGGCATTGACCGGGACCACGGCGACCGCTTCGCCCACGCTGCCGACCAGCGCATCCATCGCGGCCGCCATGTCGTCGACCGTGTCCGCCTTGGTCAGCACCACGACCGGGGTGCAGCCGCTGCCCTGCACCAGCAGGAGGTAACGCTCGATCCGGCGCGGGTTGAAGTCGCCATCCAGTCCGCAGACGACGAAGACCGTGTCGATGTTGGCCGCGATCACCTGCTGCTTGTAATGCTCGCCGGCGGCCGCGCGCTTGATCGCCGAGCGCCGTGGCAGCAGCGCCACGATCTGGCTGCGGCGTCGACCGTGGATGCCGCCTTCGCCCTCGACCAGCACCCAGTCGCCAACCGCGGCGCGGCCTTCGCTGGGGAGCGCGCCCTGCTTGTAGCTCGGGGCGCGCTGCCACTCGGGCGGTGATTGGGTGGCGTAGCCCTCGCCGGGGCCCTCGGCGACGATGTAGCCGGAGCGGTGCTGCTCCACCACCCGTGCCGGACGTGCCTGTGGATGCGTCGCCAGCATCGCCATCCATTGCGGGTCCGTGACCGGCCCGGCATGCGGCCAGCCGATGGCGCGCAG
>JBBRHT010000237.1:0-3365 GCA_038222295.1 Lysobacterales bacterium | reverse complement strand
CGCCGACGATGCCGATGACGACGATCGCGCGCAGCCCTGTCGACGGATCAGGATTCGCGTGCGCCGGGTCGAAGCCGAGCGCCTTTTCCGGCCAAGGTCCGAGGAGCAGCGCGACCAGCAGCAAGACGAGGCCGATCGCGTAAAAGATGTTGAGGATCGTCAGGACCCGGATGACCGGACGGGCGACGGCGAGGGCGCGGGCGGACGTGCTGATCATGGCGTCTTCCGAAGAATGTATCGTAAAACGATAATACACATATCGAAAAACGATAAACATAGGTCGGAAGTCATCCCCGCCGGCAACTCATCCGTTGGTGGTCATCGTTAGCCGGGCAGGCCAGTTCGCCAACCGTCGCGCGGGAATCCGCGAAACGGCGTCGAAGACGATGGCAGGCCCGCGGCGGCCCCAGGGATGTTCCTCAGCGCGAGGCCGCCGTCACCCGCCAGACCGCGTCGCCAACATCGTCGGCGATCAGCAGCGCGCCCTCCTGGTCCTGCGCCAGCCCCACCGGCGCGCCGAACAGTTGCTTCTCGTCGTCCGAGTGGAAGCCGGTGACGACGGGCATGGGCACGCCGACCGGCTTGCCTTGGCGGAACGCGACGAACACCACCTGGTAGCCGCTCAGCGGGGAGCGGTCCCAGCTTCCGTGCTCGCTGACGAACGCGCCGTCGTGGTACTTCGCGGTCAGGGCGTTGCTGCCCGAGAACAGCAGCCCCAAGGCGGCGACGTGCGATCCAAGCGCGTAATCGGGCTTGATCGCCTTCTTGACCAGGTCGGGCCGCTGCGGCATGACGCGGGTGTCCACGTGCTGGCCGTAATAGCTGTAGGGCCAGCCGTAGAAGCCGCCACCCTGGACGGAGGTCAGGTAGTCCGGCACCAGGTCCGCGCCGATTTCATCGCGCTCGTTGGCGACGGCCCACAGCTTGCCGGTCGCGGGCTCCCATTGCAGTCCGGTGGGATTGCGCAGGCCCGATGCGTAGATCCGGCTCGAGCGGGTGGCCACGTCGACCTCGAGCACCGTCGCGCGCCGGTATTCCACGGCCAGGCCGTTCTCGGTGATGTTGCTGTTGGAGCCGACGCCGCCATAGAGCTTGCTGCCGTCCGGACTGGCCAGCAGCGACTTGGTCCAGTGGTGGTTGATGGTGCCCGGCAGGTCGGCGAACTCGATGCCCGGCGCCGTGATCCGCGTGGTTCCTGATTGGTAGGGAAACTTCACGATGGCGTCGGTGTTGGCGACGTACAGCGAATCCCCGATCAGCTGCACGCCGAACGGCGAGTGCAGGTTCTCGACGAAAACGTGCTTCTCCCATTCGCCGCCAGCACCCGGCGCGTGGCGCAGCAGCGTGATCCGGTTGCCGCCCTTGGCGCCCTTGCCGGAGCGGCTCTTCAGCCTGCCGGCGAGCAGCTGCTTGGGCGTGGTCACCGGCTCCGTTCCGGGGCCATTGGATTCCACGACCAGGACATCCCCGTTGGGAAGGACATACAGCTGGCGTGGATGCAGGAGTCCACTGGCGATCTTTTCGATCTGCAGCCCTGCCGCGACTGTCGGCGTCTGGCCCTGCGTCCAGCCGACCCCGGTGGGGACCTGCATCGGTGGCATCAGAAAATCCCTGGGGCTGGGTAGCGGCGGGTTGCCGCCCGACTGCTGCGCGGGTTCCAGCGATGCCTTGTGGCTGCACCCACCGACGATTGCCATGAGTGCCAGGGCCAGCATGCTGCGATGGATGGCGTGATTCATGGACGCACTCCCGGCGCGGGCTGCATGGCCATGAGGATGTGGCCGATGGACAGCAGGATGACCGTGCAGGCCGAGAGCCAGACGCTGGCGGGCACTGCCGCGTAGGCGTCGCGACTGTGCACGAACGCGTTGACGATGGCCGCGACGATGGCGAGCAGGTTGAGCCAGAAGTCGAGCGTGTCGGTGCGCGTCGCGGTTTGCCTGTCGGTGATCCAGACCTGCACCAGGTTGACCAGGCGCGGGACCAACGCGAACAGCAACCCGAAAGTGATCAGCCAGGCGGCACCCTTGTCCCATGGCATCTCGGCCGTCCGCGCGTAGAGGACGTCGAACACCAGCGCCGCCACGAAGAAGCCGAACGGAATCGGGTTGAGAAGTCCATAGATGGCGTTCGCGACGACGGAGCGATGCGGTGCGGCGCGGGAATGCATGGTGGTCACCTCGAATGAAGGACGGTGGTGAGGGTTTGGCTGCTGGAGACCGCTGTGATGGACCAGGTGCCACCTGTCGAGCTGAGGGTGACACCCTAGGCGCCGGTGTGTTCACGGCGTGTGCGGGCGGTCGAGACCCCGGCCCAGGACCTGGTCAGGGACGATTCGCCGCCGAGTGCGCACCGCATCAGTGTCACTACGGCGGGCGCGACGCTTGACGCAGGCGTCTTCCTCGCCGGGCTGTCTTCCAGACATCCTCAACTCGCCTGAGCCCCGACTTGCTCTACTCAGGGATCCCCACGCCCCCGGGCGTTGCCGGTTGCGCCGCGCCGCGGAGCGACCCTCGGCGCTTGTCCGCATACATCGCGCGGTCGGCATGCGCCAGCAGGGTTTCGGGGTCGCTGCCATCGGCCGGGAAACAGGCGATGCCGACGCTGGCATCCAACTGGATCGGCCCATCGGGCAGCGTGTAAGGCGGATGCAGGCGGGCGCGCAGGCCAACGGCGATGGCGCGGGCGGATGCGGCATCGCTGCAGCCCGGCAGCAGCACCACGAACTCATCGCCACCGACGCGGGCCACGAGGTCGCCCTGTCGCAGGCCGTGCTGGAGGCGGTCTGCGACTTCCCGCAGGACGCGGTCGCCGGCGATGTGGCCGCTGCGATCGTTGACCGCCTTGAAGCCGTCCAGGTCGAGGTAGAGCACGGCCAGGCCGCCGCCCGTCTGCGCCGCGTGCGCCATCGCTTGCTGCAGTTCGCGTTGGAGGTGGTGCCGGTTGGGCAGTCCGGTCAATGAATCATGGCTGGCGCGATGCTCGAGTTCGCGCTCGGCTTTGCGCAGTTCGCTCACCTCGCGGGCCACCCCGATGCGCACGCCGTAATCGGGCAGCCAGTGGGCCGACCATTGGATGTCGACGCTGTGCCCATCCTTATGCAGGTAGCGATTGCGGAAGTGGCGCTGCGGCGTGCCGGATGTGACCATTTCGGCCTGCTGCAGGGTCGCCGCGCGATCGTCGGGATGGACCAGGTCGAAAATCCGCCGCCCAAGCACCTCGCCCGGGGCATAGCCGAAGATCCGCTCGAAACTCGCACTGACGAACAGGAAGCGGCCCTCGTCATCGACGACGCAGACTGCATCGGGCAACAGGTTCAGCACATCGGCCAGTGGAGGCAGCTTCGGGGTCATCGATTCACTGGG
>JBBRHT010000236.1:0-3377 GCA_038222295.1 Lysobacterales bacterium | reverse complement strand
GGAACGACATCGAGAAGCCACGCTGGACGCATCCGTGCGATCTGGCGCGACAGTGCATGCACGCGTGCGTTGGTCGACGCATCGATGCCATCGCCAAATCGCAGCAGCAAGGCATCCTCGCCGAGCCGCTCGATGGCGGGCAGCTGGTACGCAGGGGACCGCTCCACGATCGGCATCAGCTGGATAGCAACCCCTGCAGCAGCGAGATGCGCTCGACCAGCAACTCAGGAGTGTAGGGCCTGGCGGCAACGCGTCCCCACACCGGCGAAGGCCATGCGGGATCGTGTTCCTGCCGTGCGATCACATGCACATGCAGTTGCGGGACGAGGTTGCCCAGCACGGCGACGTTGAGCTTGAACGGCCGGAACGCGTCGCGCAGGACGCGTGCGACATGGTCCATCTCATCGGTGAGGACATGGCGCTGCGCAGGATCCAGGTCGATGAGTTCGCGGGCGTCCGCCACGCGCGGCACGAGGACGAGCCACGGATAGTTGGCGTCGTCCATCAGCCGCACGTCGCTCAGTGCGAATGATGCGATCGGGTGGGTGTCGGCATCGAGCTGCGGATGCAGCGCGTATCGGGGTGGTTGGTCACGATGCATGGCGGCGCTCCCGTCCGGATCGATCAACGCAGGGCGTCGTCGAAGAAGGCGAGCGTCCGCGTCCGCGCCAGTCGTGCGCTGGCCGGATCGAACGCCCTGGGATCCACGTCGCGGTCGAAGGCATGTCCGGCCGGGTACACATGGATCTCCGCCGCGGGCATTTTTTCCCGATGCCTGGCGACATCGTCCGCGGTGATGCTGCCGTCGCGCTCGCCAAAGTGGAACTGCATCGGAGCGCGCAATGGTTCATCGAGGAACGGAACATTGCGTGCGCCGTAATAACTGACCGCCGGGTAGCCGAGCCGCAGGTTGGCGAGCAGCGCGACCGTGCCACCCCAGCAGAAACCGACGACGCCCACCCGCAGTCCCTCTTTGCCGAGCAGCTCCGCTGCCGCGCCGGTGATCGTGTTGGCCTGCTCGAGGCCCAGGCTGGCGACCAGGGCCTTGCCCCTGGTGAAGCCATCCTCGTCGTAGCCAAGCTCGACACCGCGCTGGACCGGATCGAAATAGGCGGGCGCAAGCGCCACGAAGCCTGCCGCCGCATAGCGGTCGCAGACGCTGCGCATGTGCGCATTCACGCCAAAGATCTCCTGGACGACAACCAGGCCGCCATGCGGGGCGCCCACCGGATCTGAACGCCAGCCGCCGATGCTGCCCAGCGGGGTATCGAATGCAATATCGCGGCCCATGGCACGTCCTTGCATCGGGGAAGCTGATTCTAGCGCCGTATAATTCCCGGCCGTCACCGCCGCGCCGCCCATGTCCCTGGTTCCGCCACAAGCCGTTTCGCCAAAAATCGGATTCGTCAGCCTGGGTTGCCCCAAGGCGCTGGTGGATTCCGAGCGCATCCTCACCCAGCTGCGCGCCGAAGGTTACGCAATCGTCCCGAGTTACGATGCCGCCGATGTGGTGGTCGTCAATACCTGCGGGTTCATCGATTCGGCCGTGACCGAGTCGCTGGATGCCATCGGCGAGGCGATGGCGGAAAACGGCAAGGTCATCGTCACCGGCTGCCTGGGCAAGCGCGCCGACGTCATCCGCGAGGCGCATCCGGGCGTGCTGTCGATCAGTGGGCCGCAGGACTACGCCAGCGTGATGTCGGCGGTGCATGCCGCGGCTCCGCAACGCCATGATCCCTTCGTCAGCCTGGTGCCGCGCCGTGCGGCCGAGGATGCGGACGACATCGGGATCAAGCTCACGCCGCGGCATTACGCCTACCTGAAGATTTCCGAAGGCTGCAACCACCGTTGCACGTTCTGCATCATCCCGTCCATGCGTGGCGACCTGGTGTCGCGCCCGGTCGACGATGTCCTGCGCGAAGCCGAGCGCCTCGCGAAGAGCGGCGTCAAGGAACTGCTCGTGGTCTCGCAGGACACGTCCGCGTACGGCGTCGATGTGCGGTACGCGGAGCGCCAGTGGCGCGACAAGTCCTACCAGACCCGCATGAAGTCACTGTGCGAAGGGCTTGGCGAACTCGGCATCTGGACACGCCTGCATTACGTGTATCCGTATCCGCACGTCGACGAGATCATCCAGTTGATGGCCGACGGCGCGATCCTTCCCTACCTCGACATTCCGTTCCAGCACGCCAGCCCGCGCGTGCTCAAGCTGATGAAGCGGCCAGGCGCGGTCGACAAGACCCTTGAACGCATCCAGCGCTGGCGCGACATCTGTCCGCAGATCACGGTGCGCTCGACGTTCATCGTCGGTTTCCCGGGCGAGACCGACGATGAATTCGAGGAGTTGCTCGACTTCCTCGACGAGGCGCAACTCGATCGGGTGGGAGCATTTGCCTACTCCCCGGTCGAAGGCGCCAAGGCCAACGCATTGCCGGACCCGGTGCCTGAATCGCTCAAGCAGGAGCGGCTCGCGCGCTTCATGGAACGCCAGGCGGCGATTTCGACCGCCAAGCTGGAAGCCAAGGTCGGGACGGTGCAGCGTTGCCTGGTCGATGCGATCGATGGCGAGCTGGCGATCGCGCGCTCCATGGCCGATGCCCCCGAAATCGACGGCCTCGTCCAGATTCAGGATGGTTTCGAGGCAGGCCTGCAACCGGGGCAGTTCGTCGATGTCGAGATATTCGGCAGCGACGAACACGACCTCTACGGCGAAGTTGCCGCCCCGGTTTGACTGCGCGCCGGGCCGGCGTACCCTGCGATCGGCGCAGGAGGTTGGCGATGGCTTCGATCCCGATGGCGGATGTGACAGTGCCCTTCGGCAGCCGGCCGGGCGTCGGTTGGCGGGTCGTGTTGCGCCATCGCCTGTGGTTGCGGGTCATGCATTGGATCAACCTGCTCTGCATGCTGGTGCTGGTCGGCAGCGGCTTGCAGGTGCTCAACGCCCATCCGGCGCTTTACTGGGGCCCCGTCGCCAGTTTCGACAACCCGGCGTTCGCCATGGATGCGGTCCGCGGTCCCGATGGCAGGGCGCGCGGCATCACCACGATCGGCGACCGGCGTTTCGACACGACCGGCGTGCTCGGCGTGTCGCGGCGCGCCGACGGCATGCGGGTCAAGCGCGGCTTCCCCGAGTGGGCCACCATCCCCGGACCGCGCTCGTTGGCGCTGGGCCGGCGCTGGCATTTCTTCTTTGCCTGGCTGTGGGTCATCAACGGTGCGTGCTACCTGCTGTGGTCGCTGGCCAGCCGACACCTCGGGCGGGACCTGATGGTGCAGGGCCGCGACTGGCGCGGCATCGGTCGGTCCATCGTCGATCACCTGCGGTTCCGGCATCCCCAGGGTGACGCCGCGACGCGCTACAACCCGCTGCAGAAGCT
>JBBRHT010000235.1:0-3396 GCA_038222295.1 Lysobacterales bacterium | reverse complement strand
CGGAGCGGGCGGCGGCGGTCAACAATTCGCCAGCCAGCACCAGCGACTCCTTGTTGGCCAGCAGCAAGCGCTTGCCGGCATTGGCCGCCGCCATCGTCGAGGTCAGTCCCGCCGCACCGACGATTGCCGCGACCACGGTATCGCAGCAATCCCCGGCAACCAGATGCGCCAGTGCGGTGTCGCCCGCATGGGCCTGTGTGCCCAGGCCGGCTTCGCGCAGGCCGTCGCGCAGGCGGGCGTACGCGGACTCATCTGCGATCACCGCATGGTCGGGGGCGTGCGCCCGGCACAGCGCGAGCAAGCCATCCACGTTGCTACCCGCTGCCAGCAATGAAGGGCGCAGGCGGTCGGGATTGCGCGCGATGACATCCAGCGCCGACGAACCGATGGATCCGGTTGCGCCTAGGACTGCGATGCGGCGGGGAAGCGTCGTGTTGCTCAAGACGTGATGGATTTCCGTTGATGTGTGCGCCGGCGATGCGGCGTGACGCGATTGCCCGATGGCTTCAACCCACCCATTGCATCTGTCGCTTCAAAATCCCAGCCATGCCTTGCCAAGGGCAAAAACCGGCAGGGCCGCGATGACGCCGTCGATGCGGTCGAGGATGCCGCCATGGCCGGGAATCAGGTCTCCCGAGTCCTTCGCGCCGACATGTCGCTTGAGCAGGCTCTCGAACAGATCGCCAACCACCGAAAACGCAACCGCAACCGCCGCGACCAAGGCTACCGCCGGCAGCTGCGCCATCGAGGCGCCCGCCAGCGGCGCGAATGCGAGGGCCACCGCAACGCCGGCAACCAGTCCGCCGAACAATCCCGCGACGGTCTTGTTGGGGCTGATGCGCGGGCTCAGTTTGCGCTTGCCATAGTGACGGCCAACGAAATACGCGCCGGTATCCGCGGCCCAGACCAGCGCGACGGCGACGAATAGCCAGCCGTGGCCGTGGTCGGGGTCGCCGTGGATCCATGTCGCCGCACACCAGGCTGGAATGATGGCCAGGGTGCCGGCTGCGAGCTTGAAGACGCGCGCGTGCGTATCGTGGTCGGAGGCGAACTCGTAGCGACTCAGCCACAGTGCGGCCAGCAGCCACCAGATCACGCCGATCATCGTGGCCAGCTTGAACAGCACGTAGGACAGCCCGCCGCCCGGCAGGCGCGAAGCCCAGACGATCGCCACCATCAGGGCCAGGTTGACGACGAGCAGGATCGTCTGCGCGAGCGTGTCGTCGACGTCGGCCAGCTTGAACCATTCCCACAGCCCGGCAAGGAAAACGACTGCCACCAGCGCCAGCAGCCACGCGGTGGGAAGCCACAGCATCGCGGCAATCGCGAACGGGGTCAGCACGAGCGCCGCGAGCACGCGGGTCTTGGTCATGCGGAAGTCTCGTCAGGGGTGGAAGCGGCGCCAGATGCATCACTGTCCGGGCGCTGGGTGCCCGTCAGGCCGAAACGGCGCTCGCGACTGGCGTAGTCCTCCAGGGCGCAGCGCAGTGTGGCTGCATCGAGGTCCGGCCACAACGTCTCGGTGAACCACAGCTCGGTATAGGCGAGCTGCCACAGCAGGAAATTACTGATCCGGAAGTCCCCGCCCGTCCGGATGAACAGATCTGGCGGAGGAAGGTCGGCCAGGGCGACGCGACTTGCGAACAGTCGCTCGTCGATCTCCCCGGGCTGCAGCAGGCCGGCCGCCACGTCCTCGGCCAGTCCCCGCGCGGCGGCAGCGATGTCCTGGCGTCCGCCATAGCTGGCGGCGATGGCGAGGTTGAGCCGTGAATGACCTTGTGTCAGCCGTTCGGCTGCGTCCATGCGCTGGCGGATCTGGTCGTTGAATCGCCCGCGCTCACCGATGAACCGGATCCGCACACCCCGGCGATCGAGTTCGGCGACTTCCCGGTCCAGTGCGTTCATGAACAACTTCATGAGCGCGCCGACTTCGTCCTGCGGACGCCCCCAGTTCTCGCTGGAGAACGCGAACAGCGTCAGTGCCTCGATGCCGTGCTCGATGCAGAAGTCGATGCACTGGTTGACGGCGCGGGTGCCGGCACGATGCCCGATCACGCGTGGCCGCCGGCGTTGCTGTGCCCAACGTCCGTTGCCGTCCATGATGACGGCAAGGTGTCGTGGAACCCGGGGCCCTGACGGCGTGCTCATGCGACGATCAGACCGCCATCAACTCCTGTTCCTTCGCCTTCACGACTTCGTCGACGTCCTTGATCGCCTTGTCGGTGAGCTTCTGGATGTCCGCCTCGCTGCGCGTCGATTCGTCCTCGGTGATCTGCTTGTCCTTCAGCAGCTCCTTGACGTGGTTGTTGGCGTCGCGACGGATGTTGCGGATGGCAACCTTGGTGTCTTCGCCCGCGCCGTGGACGTGCTTGGACAGTTCCTTGCGGCGCTCCTCGGTCAGTGCCGGGAGATTGATGCGGATCACGGTGCCCGCGGTGTTTGGGGTCAGGCCCAGGTCCGAGCCCAGGATGGCCTTTTCGACGGGGCTCACCATCTGCTTTTCCCATGGTGTGATCGTCAGCGTCCGCGCGTCGGTGACGGCGATGCTGGCGACCTGGGTCAGGGGCATGTCGGCACCGTAGTAATTCACTTTCAGGTGGTCGACCAGCGCAGTGGACGCCCGGCCGGTGCGCACCTTGGTCAGGTCATGGCGAAGCGCTTCGACGCTCTTGCTCATGCGCGCCTGTGCGTCTTTCTGGATGTCGCTGATCATGGCCGGCTCCGAAGCGAATGCATCGAACCAGTATAAGCGAAGGCCGCGAATCGGCCGTGTTCCGCGGCCTGCGTCGAAAACGGGCAACGACACGCTTGGCAGACGCCGGGCAGGGGCACCGCGAACCCGTCAGCCGCGCCCCTTGACCAGGGTGCCGATGTTTTCGCCGCGCAGCACCCGTTGCAGCACGCCGGCCTGGCCCATGTCGAAAATACGCAGGGGGAGATCGCTGTCCCTGCACAGCGCGAATGCCGCAGTGTCCATGACCTGCAGGTCGCGGCTGATGACTTCGTCGTAATCCAGCGACTCGAAGCGCACGGCGTCGGCGAATTTCTTCGGATCCTTGTCGTAGACGCCGTCCACCTTGGTGGCCTTGAGGAGCAGGTCCGCGCCGATCTCGATCGCCCGCAGCGCTGCGCCCGAATCGGTGGTGAAGAAGGGGTTGCCGGTGCCCGCGGCGAAAATCACGATGCGGCCTTTTTCCAGGTGCCGGATCGCACGTCGACGGATGTAGTCCTCGCAGACGTCGTTGATCTTGATGGCGCTCATGACGCGCGCCTTGGCGCCGAGCTTTTCCAGGGCATCCTGCATCGCCAATGCGTTGATCACGGTGGCGAGCATTCCCATCTGGTCGCCGGTGACCCGATCCATTCCGCCCGCGGCGAGGCCGGCACCGCGGAAGA
>JBBRHT010000234.1:0-3424 GCA_038222295.1 Lysobacterales bacterium | reverse complement strand
ACGATGCGGCCGAATCCCGCCGTCGTCATCGCATCGACCACGTGGCGGCTGAGGTTGAAGACGCCGTCCAGGTTCACGCCCATGACGGCGTCCCACTGCAGCTTGTCCATCTTGCGCAGTGTCGTGTCGCGCGTGATGCCGGCGGCGTTGACGAGGATGTCGAGCGAGCCCAGGTCCGACTGGATGCCGCGCACGCAGGCACCGCAGGCGTCGAAGTCGGTCACGTCGATCGGCCGGAAATCCACGTCCAGCCCGTCGACCGCGCGGCGAAAATCGGCGACGGCAGCCTTGCGGTCAAGATCAAGCGCGACGACACGGCGCCCGGCCCTGGCCAATGCGATGCAGATAGCTGTCCCCAGTCCGCCGATACCGCCGCTGACCGCGGCGATGCGAGGTGTGGCGTCCATGGCCGACCTCAACTGCGGGACTTGTCCTTTTCCTTCTCGCGCGGCGGGGGCGCGGGGGAACGGTTGACGCCTCCGGCGAGGGTCTGCTGGAAGTCCTTCCACACCTCGAGGTTGCGCTCGGTCAGCTGGTTCATCATCGTCCAGGGTGTCTGGCCGATGAGGCTGCCGACCTGCTGGCGGAACTGCTGTTGCTGCTCCAGGAACACCTGCATCGATCGCTCGAGGTAGTTGCCCATGAAGCCCTGCAGCGAATCGCCATAGAAACGGATGATCTGGCTGAGCAGTTGCGTGGACAGCATGGGTTCGCCGTCCTGTTCATGCTCGGCGATGATCTGCAGCAGTACCTGGCGCGTCAGGTCTTCCCCGCTCTTGGCATCACGCACCTCGAACGACTCGCCCTCGACGATCAGCTGGCGCACGTCCTCGATGGTGATGTAGCTGGAAATCTCGGTGTCGTAGAGGCGACGGTTTGGATATTTCTTGATGACGCGCGTTGCCATGCGACGAACCCCCCGGTGGAAGCCCGAGCATGGCGCAGCGCCGCAGCCCTTGCAACTGCGCGTGTCAAGCGTCACAAGTCATGGGGTTGCCCCCGCGCCGCAGCCGGCATTCATTCACCAGCGGCCATGCAGGGCCGCAGCGACTGCGACGGGCTACCAGCCCATGTACTGGCCGCCGTTGGCCGACAGGTTGGCGCCGGTGATCCACGCAGCCTCGTCGGGGATGAAGAAGGCGACGGCATACGCGATTTCGTCGGGCAATCCGAGGCGGCCGGTTGGGATCTGCGCGACGATCTTCGCGCGGACTTCCTCGGGCACCGCCATCACCATGTCGGTGCCGATATAGCCGGGCGACACCGTGTTGACGGTGATGCCGAACCTGGCGTTTTCCTGGGCCAGTGAAATCGTGAAGCCATGCATGCCGGCCTTTGCGGCGGCGTAGTTGGCCTGGCCGTACTGCCCCTTCTGCCCGTTGATCGAGCTGATCTGGATCACGCGGCCCCATTTGCGCTGGCGCATGCCCTCGATGACCGGGCGGGTCATGTTGTAGACGGAGTTGAGGTTGGTGTTGATGACCTCGCTCCATTGCTCCGGGCGCATCTTGTGGAAGGTCGTGTCGCGGGTGATGCCGGCGTTGTTGACGAGGATGTCCACCGGCCCGAGCTGTCGTTCGATATCGGCCACCATCGCCGCTCCATCCTCGGGAGACGACACATCACCCTTGACCAGGGCGATGTCGTAGCCATCCGACCGCATTCTCGCCTGCCAATCGCGGGCCTTGTCCTCGCTGCGATAGTTGGTGGCGACCTTGTGGCCAAGGTCGGCAAGCCGCCTGCAGATGGCGGTTCCGATGCCGCCGGTTCCACCGGTCACCAGTGCGACGCGTTCGCTCATGTCGAGTCCTCAGGGGCCGCGGATGCGGTCGTTGTCCAATGTAACGTGCCAGGCAGCAGTTTAAGGACGGCGCGTTACGTTTGCGTCTGACGGAAGCGGCATCGCGACAAGCTGTCCGGGAATGCGTGACGGGTCGAATTCGCGCTGCGCCATCGACAGTGCCGCGTCGACCGAAGCGGCCCCGGCAAGGGCGCCCGGATCCTGCGCAAATGCTGCCCAGACGACCCGCAGTGCGGGCAGCGGGTCCGACGCATCAACCGGCGCGCAGGCCAGCGACTTCGACAACTTCCGGCCGTCGGCATCCAGAAGCAGGGGAAGGTGCGCATGACGCGGCATCGGCAGGCCCAGTGCCCGCTGCAACAGGATCTGCCGTGGCGTGGACACCAGCAGGTCGGCGCCACGCACGACATCGGTGATTCCCTGCGCGGCGTCGTCGACCACCACGGCCAGCTGATAGGCCCACGGGCCGTCCGCGCGCTTGAGCACGAAGTCGCCGACCTCGCTGCCGGCATCCTGGCGCACCGGCCCCTGGATCAGGTCGTCGAATTCCACGTGGGTACGCGGCGGAACCCGGAAGCGCACGGACCCAGGACCCGTGGCGCGACCAGCCACGCACTGCCGGTGAATGCCACCGGTGGCCACGAGGGCTGCACGGGAGCAGTGGCATGCGAACGCATCCCCGCGTTGGAGCAGGCGGTCCAGGGCCGCCTCGTACAGGGGGCCGCGTTCGCTCTGGCGCACGATCGGTTCGTCGCTTTCCAGTCCGAAGGCCGCGAGCGTGCGCAATTGCAGTTCCGCGGCACCCGCCACCTCGCGTGGCGGGTCCACGTCCTCGATGCGGACTAGCCATCGTCCACCGGCGGCCCGTGCCAGCAGCCAGCTTCCCCATGCAGTCAGCAAGGAGCCCAGGTGCAGCGGTCCGGTCGGCGATGGGGCAAAGCGCCCGCGATGGCTCGTCTGTTCGAGGCTCATCGGGCATCCTGGTGATGGGCCGTGGAAGGCCTGGGGTGCCTCACTTGAAATTCCCGGCCAACCGCCATAGATCGTCCCCAGCGCGCGCATGGGCGCGACCCACGGAGCACCCGGATGTTGAAGCGCGTTGCATTGTTCCTCGTCACCAATCTTGCTGTGCTGGCGTTGGTCAGCGTGGTCATGTCCGTGCTTGGCGTCAACGCCGATCAGTTCGGCGGATTGCTGGTGATGGCCGCGCTGTTCGGCTTCGGCGGGTCGATCGTTTCCCTGTTGCTCTCCAAATGGATCGCCAAGCGTGCCACCGGTGCCCAGGTGATCCAGACGCCGCGCAACGAAGCCGAACAATGGCTGCTTGCGACGGTCCGCCGGCAGGCGACGGCCGCTGGCATCGGCGTGCCTGAAGTCGCCATCTACGATGCGCCGGAAATCAACGCCTTCGCCACTGGGGCCAACCGCAACAGCGCCTTGGTCGCGGTGTCGACCGGCCTGCTGCGTGCGCTGGATCGCAACGAGGCCGAGGCCGTCCTGGGCCATGAAGTGAGCCACGTGGCCAACGGCGACATGGTGACGATGGCCCTGTTGCAGGGCGTGCTCAACACCTTCGTGATCGTGCTCGCCCGGATTGTCGGCCGCGTCGTCGATGGCTACCTG
>JBBRHT010000233.1:0-3450 GCA_038222295.1 Lysobacterales bacterium | reverse complement strand
GATCGGCGCGAAGGAACGTCTTCGCGCCACGCTGGTGTTGTCCATCCTGCTGCACGGCATGCTGCTGCTCGGCCTGGGATTCGCCCTGCAGGACGCAGCCCCGGTGCTGCCGACGCTGGATGTGATGCTGACCCCGACGTCCACTCCGCTGACGCCCAGGCAGGCGGACTTCCTCGCCCAGGCCAACAACCAAGGGGGTGGTGAGAGCGACAAGACGCTGCGTCCGACGGAAATCCAGAGCGGCCTGCTCCCCCGGCCGGACAGCGGCACGGCGCCGCGCGAGATGCGCGCGCAGTCGCCCGCACCGCAGCCCCCGCCACAGGCGCGGGTGGTGAGCAGTGTTCGCGGCGAACTGCCCGCGCCCCAGGCCCAGGCGACGCCACAACCCGACCCGCTGCCGTTGCCGCCCGGTCGACTGAAGGTCGAGCACGACATGGAAATGGCACGCCTGGCTGCCGAAATCCACCTGCGATCCCAGCGCTACGCCAAGCGTCCGTCGCGGAAGTTCGTTTCCGCCAGCACGAGGGAATATGCCTGGGCCACCTACCTGCGGGCCTGGGTCGATCGTGCCGAGCGGGTCGGCAACCTCAACTATCCCGATGAAGCGCGCCGGCGCCAGTTGACGGGAATCGTCGTCATCAATGTCGGCATCCGCCGCAACGGCTCGGTGGAACGGGCCGACATCGTCCAGTCCAGCGGCATTCCCCTGCTCGATGCCGCCGCACTGCGCATCGCCAAGCTGGCGCAGCCCTACCCGCCGCTGCCGAAAACCGAGGAGGATCCGGACATCCTCAATGTCGTGCGCACCTGGCGCTTCCTCCCGGGCGGCAGCCTGGTCGACCAGTGAGGTGGGCATGAGCCAGTTCGAATACCTGTCGGTCCTGATCTCGATCATCGTCGGCCTGGCGCTGACCCAGTTGCTGTCCGGTGGCGCACGCCTGATCCAGCTGCGTCGACGCGTGCGCCCGCATGCCGCGACGCTGTGCTGGATGGTGCTGCTGTTCCTGATCGACACGCAGATCTGGTGGGCCGCATTCGAGCGTCGCGACAGCACCAGCTGGAATTTCTTCTCGTTCCTGCTGTACCTGCTGATGCCGATCAGCGCCTTCCTGCTCAGCTACCTGGTCCTGCCCGAGATGGGCGATGCCGACACGGTCGACCTGCCGGCGAATTTCGAGGGCAATCGCCCCTGGTTCTTCGGATTGCTGGCACTGCTGCCGGGCGCCAGCCTGGCGGAGGAAGCGCTTCGCAACGGCGGCCTGTCGGCCAATGTCGACACCGCGTTCCGCGCGGGATTCGTCGTTTTCGCGCTGGTGTCGGGACGGGTGCGCAGCGAACGCTATCAGCGCTGGAATGCGTTCGTTGCGCTGGTCCTGGTATGCAGCTACGTCGCGGCGTTGTTCCTGCGCCTGCGTTGAGTCAACGCTGGCGACCGGCTCTCTGCTGTTCCAGCGTCAGCGCGACGTCATTGCGCAGGTAGGCCGGCTCGACCTGCTCCGGCGCGAGGACGTCACCACGCCGGAAGGCAATCGCGGCGAGGCGCGCGACATCGGCGGCATGCGGCAATGCAGCTGCGTCCACGCGCAGCAGTTGCGAGCCCAGGTAGCCGACCAGTGCGCCGTCGGCGGCCGCGAAGCCGGTTCCGACCGCAACCCACGTGCCTGCGCCGGGCAGTTGCACGGATTCGGGCCGCATCACGGCCTCCGCCAACACCGCTACCTGGCCATCGCTGCCCCGCTCGAAGGCGCCGACATAGACCTCGCCCATGCGCGCGTCGATGGCGGCGACGGTGCGCTCGCCGGTCGATTGCATCGCCAGCGCCGCCAGCGTCGAGATCGCCACGACCGGTTTGTCCAGCGCCAGTGCGATGCCCTGGGCGAGCGCGATCGCCAGGCGCACGCCGGTGAAGGCGCCAGGACCGCGGCTGATGGCGATCGCGTCGAGCTGCGACCTCGCAATGCCCGCCTCGGCCAGCAACTGCCCTGCCCATGGCAACGACAACTCGGCATGGCGCCGGGGCGCGATCTCGAAGCGTTCGATGATCCCGCCATCGATCCATAGCGCGACCGAGCAGGCTTCCGTGGCGGTTTCGAACGCAAGCAGCTTCATGGCGACGGCGCTGGCGGGGATGGCGGAGGCCGGGGCGGCGAGTGTTGCACCGGCGATGTGCCGTTGGCGAAAAATGCGTGCACGTCCTCGATCCGGCGCGTGCGCGGCAGTGGCGGCAGCGAGTCGAGGAAGACGCGACCGTAGCTTTTCCCAAGCAGGCGCGGATCGCACAGCATCAGCACGCCACGGTCGCGCTCGCTGCGGATCAGGCGGCCGGCGCCCTGCTTGAGCGCGATGACGGCCTGGGGCAGTTGCTCGTCGCGGAATGGGTTTCCACCGGCCCGTCGCACGGCATCCAGCCGCGCCTCGAAGACGGGATCGTCCGGGGCGGCGAACGGCAGCTTGTCGATGATCACGACGCTCAAGGCATCACCAACGACATCGACGCCTTCGCGGAAACTCGCGGTGCCCAGCAGGACGCCGTTGCCCGACTCGCGAAAGCGCTGCAACAGCACCGGGCGCGGTGCATCGCCCTGGACGAACAGCGGCCAGGGACAGTCACGCAGTGCATCGGCGGCGTCGCGCAATGCGCGGTGCGAGGCGAACAACACGAAGGCACGGCCAGCCGATGCATGCAGCACCGGCAGCAACGCATCCACCAGGGCTTCGTTGTACCCGCGCGAATTCGGCTCCGGCAGTGCAGGCGGCAGGTAACACAGCGCCTGCGTGTCCCAGTCGAAGGGGCTGGGCTGCAGCAGCGTGGTCGGCGCGTCCAGCCCAAGTCGCTGCGAGATATGGTCGAAATCACCGGCGACGGCCAGCGTCGCCGAGGTGAAGACCCAGGCCGCGCGCGATTGCTCGCGGTGGCTGCGCAGTGGCGCCGAGACATCCAGCGGCGTGCGTTGCAGGCGGAAACCGCGCGGGGACAACTCATACCAGCGCACATCGTCGCGAATGTCCGCGCTGGAACCGCCGTGCTCGTCGCCGTTGTCATCGCCTGCGTTGACCGCATGGCCTTCCAGCAACCAGCGTCCCAGGCGAGCGCTGAATTCCCGCGCACGCGCATGGCAGCCATCGAATCCCGGCGAAGCCTCGCGCAAGGCGCCGAGGCTGTCGGTGAGATGCAGCAACGCCTGCGCCATGGCGTCCAGCGCCTCGCGCACCGCGGTCTCGTGCAAGGCACGCTGTTGCGTGCCGCGCGTGGGCAACGACTCCATCGCCGCGCGTAGTGCGCGCGTCGCGTGTTCGAGCTGCTGCGCGGGTTGCTGCACGACTGCGAGCGAACCGGTCACGTCCTTGCACTCGGCCAGCGCGTCGCGTGCCAGTTCGACCAGCGGACGCGCACCGAGGCCTTCGCCGAAGAACTGCGCGGCCAGCTCGGGCAACTGGTGCGCCTCGTCG
>JBBRHT010000232.1:0-3552 GCA_038222295.1 Lysobacterales bacterium | reverse complement strand
TACTTCCTTGGCGACCAGCAGCCGCCGGCGTGGAACCAGTGGGCGGAGGTCGTCTCGCATGCACCGCGCAAGCCATTTTTCCTCGGCGATCTTCCGCATGCCTGGGTCGCGTCGGACTATGCGCGCTCGGTGCTGGACATGTTCGCGTACGGGCGTGACAGCGACCAATCGCTGGTGCTGGCGGCCGGGATTCCGCGCGACTGGATGCAAGGGGTCGGTGTCGGGGTCAGTCGGCTGCGCACGCCCTACGGATTGCTGTCCTACACGCTGCGCGAGACCGGTGGCAGATTGCGACTGCACATCGATGCAACGAGTGCGCCGCCTGGTGGATTCGTGCTGCCCTGGCCTTACGCAGGTGTGCCGCGGAGCGTGCGCGTCGACGGAAAACCCGCCGCGTGGCGTGGAAGCGAACTGCGGATTCCAGCACCGCATGCCGACGTGGAGATCTGGACACCGCCGACGCGCTGAGTCGGTTCAGGGGCACCAGTACACGTGCAGGGTCGCACCCGGCGTGGTGAAGGCAATGCGCACCGGGTAGGCATGCGGATCGGTGCCTTCGACAATCCGCTCGAGCAGCGCGCGCTTGCCTCCCCCGCGCAGCAGGAGCAGTCGTGTTGCCGCGGGCGCCAGCCCGACCGGCGTCAGGCTGATCCGTCGAGCCCATTGTCCCGCGCCCGGACAGCCGCTCGCGTCGACGGCCACATACGCGTGCGGCGATTCCAGTGCGTCATCGAGCCCGCGCATGCCGGGAAACAGCGACGCGGTATGGCCGTCATCGCCCATGCCGAGCAGGACCACGTCGGCCGCACTGCGTGCCTGCCGGTTTGCCTTGTCGACGGCCTCATCGATGCTGCGGCCGGGCGCCGCGAGCAGATCGAAGTGCGCGTCGCTGGCCTGGTCGAGCAGGAGGTTTTCCCGCACGAGGCGCGCATTGCTGCCTGGATCCGTGAGGGGGAGCCAGCGGTCATCGACCAGTCCGATGTCGACACCCCTCCAGTCCAGTGCGGTACTCGCCAGCTTGCGGAAGACGGGCCGGGGCGTGCCGCCGCCCGATACCAGCAATCGCGGATGCAGGCCTTGCTGCAACCTGTCGCGCAATGCCGAGGACACCGCATCGGCGATTGCCGATGCCCATTGCTCCTCGTCCGCACAGGCATGGAAGGTCAATGCGGGCAGCCATTGGTCGCTGCTGCACGGCGTCGTCGCGCTCATGCATTCGCCTCCAGTGATGCGCGGTCACCCGCCAGCGCTGCGGCTCCCAGCAATCCCGGCTGCGGATGCACGACCGACAGCGTGGGGACGGTTGCCATCGCCGGGGAGTAACGGCCCTTGCCCTCGAAGCGATGACGGAATCCGGAGTGCTGCAGTTCGGTCAGCATGCGCGGCACCATTCCGCCACTGAGGAAGACGCCATCCCAGGCGCCCAGCGTCAGCACCAGGTCGCCCGCGATCGCGCCGAACACCGAACAGAAGATGTCGACCGCGCGCATGCAGCGGCGATCGCCCCTGGCCGCAAGTGCCGTGATGTCCGCCGGCTGCATCGGACCGGGATCCAGCCCCGCCATTTCGCTCAAGGCGCGATGCAGGTTCACCAGTCCGCCGCCGCTGACGATGCGCTCGTTGGACACGCGTCCGTAATACGCGGACAGGCGTTGCAGGATCTCGATTTCCTCGGGCGTGCCCGGGGCGAAGCTGGCATGTCCACCCTCGGTCGCAAGCGGGTGGAAGCGGCCGCCGCGCCGGATCAGTCCACCCATCCCAAGGCCGGTGCCGGGTCCGAGGATGGCGTAGGTACGTGAACCCGTCTGCGTGGCCGGATGCCAGAGCGGTGCGCCCAGGGCGACGAGGTCGGAAGCCTGGAGCAGGCGGATTGAAGCGGCCTGGGCGACGAAATCGTTGACCAGGTAGACGGCATCCAGCCCCAGCGTGTCGCGCACGCGGCTGGCGGAGATCACCCAGGCATGGTTGGTCATGCGCGCTTCGTCGCCCTCCACCCGGCCAGCGACGGCAAGCACGCCGAAGGTGGCATTGACCGACATCTCGTCCATGTAGTGGCGCGCTGCCGCCGATAGCGACGGGAAGGCGGCAACGTCGTAGGTGCGGATGCTCTCGGCCAGCAGTACTGATTCCGCCGAGACATGGGCCAGCGCGAATCGCGCATTGGTTCCGCCGATATCGCCCAGCAAGGCATACTCGGGAGGGATGCTCACCGCGGCGACTGCATTGTCGTAAGAGGAGCGGCGAGCCTGTGTCGCATGGAATCTCCGAATGGGTCAGCCGGGCAGGGGATTCGAGAGCGCGCCACCGTGCGAAGCGATGACGCCTGAATACCAGCGCGCGCTGTCCTTGGGCGTGCGTTGCTGCGTGGCGTAATTGACGTGGACGATACCAAACCGCTTGGAATACCCCAGCGACCACTCCAGGTTGTCGAGCAGCGACCACACCATGTAGCCACGGATATCGCAACCGGCCTGGATGGCGGCATGGATGGCTCGCAGGTGCTTGTGCAGGTAATCCATCCGCAGCGGATCGCGGATGCGGTCGTTCTCAGCCACCGGTGGATCGAAGAACGCTGCGCCGTTTTCGGTGATGTAGGTCGGGATGTTGCCGTAGCGATCCTTCGCCCAGACGAGCAGGTCGACCAGGCCCTGGGGGAAGACTTCCCAGCCGGTCTCGGTATAGGTGCCGAGCGGCTGGCGCACGGCGCCGGCCTTGAGCGGATAACTGTCGTTGGCTGCGGTCACGCTGCGCGTGTAGTAATTGATGCCGATGAAATCCAGCGGCTGTCGGATCAGTTCCATGTCCTCGGCCGCCCATTGCGGCCAGGCGTCGCCGAAGATCTCCTTGAGCTCGTCCGGATAGGTGCCCAGGATCGCCGGGTCCAGGTACTGGCCGTTCAGGTAGGCGTGCGCGCGCTCGACGGCCGCCAGGTCATCGGCGCTCTGGGTGGCCGGATACTTCGGCTCGATGTTGACGACCAGGCCGATCTCGTTCTTGCCTTCTACGCGATAGGCCTGCACCGCAGCGCCGTGGGCGCGCATCAGGTTGTGCGTGGCGATGGGTGCTTCGTAGCGGCTGCGATGCCCCGGCGCCAGGGCGCCATGCAGGTAGCCGCCATCGGTGATGACCCAAGGCTCGTTAAGGGTGACCCACTTGCGGACGCGCCCGTCTAGCGCGCGGAACATCACGCGGCCGTAGTCGGCGAACCAGTCGGCACTGTCGCGGTTGAGCCATCCGCCACGGTCGTCGAGCGCCGCCGGCATGTCCCAGTGGTACAGGGTCAGCAGCGGCTCGATGTCGTTGGCCAGCAATTCGTCGACCAGGCGCGAGTAGAAGTCGATGCCGGCCTGGTTGGTGGCGCCGGTGCCCTGCGGCAGGATCCGCGACCACGACACGCTGAAGCGATAGGCCTTCAGGCCGAGCTCACGCATCAGGCGGACGTCGTCCTTCCAGCGGTGATAGTGATCGCAGGCCACGTCGCCGGTGTCGCCATTGAGGGTCATCCCCGGTGTGTGCGCGAAGCGGGTCCAGATGCTCGGGCCGGCCCCATCC
>JBBRHT010000231.1:0-3556 GCA_038222295.1 Lysobacterales bacterium | reverse complement strand
CACTGGGTGGCCGACGCCGGTACTGCGCGGGCGGTCATTATCCCTGCCAGGCCCGCAATGAACAGGCACCTGATCACGTTCGACGGGTTGACGTCCCTCGGCAAGACATCCGGACAGATGCGAAGGCGCTGCTGCATTGATCAGGCTTCTGGCGCGCCAGGCATCAGTGGTCGGCGCTGCAAACGCAAAAACCGCGCGGCATCGCTGCGCCGCACGGTTCGAGTCACGTCTGTGGCGAGCAATCAGCTATTGTCGTCGTTGGCTCGCATGCGATCGGCCAATTCACCGATCATCTGCTCGGCCTTGCCGACGTTTTTCTCGACGTTTCCTTCGACCTGTTGCGAGCGGTCGCCGGTCGCCTGGCCGAGGCGTTCCTTGATCGCGCCCTTGACCTCGTGCCCCATGCCGTCGATTCGATTGTTGTCCATGGTGTCCTCCGGGTGCCGCGACAGCGCGGTTTGGATCGACCTTCGCGCAATCGGCGTTCGGTGCACGTGAGCGCCTGCCGAAACGGTTCAGCTGACAGGGCCACGCTCACGACATCGCCGTCTGCGCGCCGCCGCCGTCACCCGCCACGCCGCGTTGCCGACATCGTCCGCGACCAGCAGCGCGCCTCCGCAATCCCGTGCCAGTCCAACCTCCTGTCAAGGCCCCACGGGCATTTCCATCCAATCGTCCTCGCCGATCGGTTCGCCCGGCGGGACCACCACCGAGCGTGGGCGATCCGCCAGCAGCTGCTCGAGCTGCCGCGGATCGAGCAGCTTGCGCGACAGGCTGGCGCTCCACGCGCCTTCAGCACCGGTGCCGCCGCGTCGTGCAAGCGCGAGCGCGGTGTCATGCACGCGCTGGTCGAGGAGCGCGGCCACCTCAGGCGTGGTGTCGGGCCGGCGCGCGACCTGCGCCATCGTTACCACGGTGCGGTAGGCGATGCGCCGCGCCAGATCGTCAGTGCGTGCGGGCAGGGCGACGGTGAGCAGCCTGTCCAGCACCGCGGCGACGCCGGGCAGCGTCGGGTCGACCGCGTGCTGGGACTCGACGCGGGCCAGGCGCGCAGGCGCAAGCAGCGCGCGAAGTGTGATGGTCGCCGCGGTGTCAGCCGCCACCAGCGGGTCGAATACCGGGCCGGCGGGATTGTCGAACAGCTCGATCTCGTGCTGCCGGTTGTAGCTGCCGTTGCGCGCGGCCGAGAGCAGCGGCAGCAGGCGGGCAGGCACGCGGAGTGCATCGGACGCGAGCGTGGCGATGACCGCATCAATCGCCGCGCGCTGGCGGTCGGCCGGCACCGGCGCCGCGCGTTCGTGCCCATCGCCATTCACCGCGTACGCCAGCTCGACGCCGCCGATCGCCTTTGCCGACGCGGCCACCTGGTAGCGGTGCAGCAGCCAGATCGGCACGAAGCGTCGTTGCAGGTTCGCCATCGGTTCACCAGGCGCAAGTGCGTCCAGGCCGAAGCGGTCGACGGCCACGCGCCGGACGGTCATCAGTCGCCGCAGTTCCACGGTGGGATCTGCACCGTCGTCCCACAGCGCGGCCGACGGCTGCGCGGTATCGACGGCGCGGGCGTTGTCGTCGGAGACATAGCGCAGTCCCGCCGCCACCGCGGCACGCGCCTTCTGCATGGCGGCCGCCTGCGGATCCACGCCCGGTCCGGGCTCGCCGTACAGCCAGTCGACCGTGGCCTCGTCCCACGTGCCGATGCCGCGGGCGTAGGCGTCTGTCAGGTCGGGTTTGCCATCGACGAGCCCGATCCGTGGCGCCGGGTAGTCCATGACCGAGGCCCGGCCCTGCGTGCTGGCCGCGAAGTTGTGGGCGAAACCCAGTGCATGACCGACCTCGTGCGCGCCGAGTTGTCGCAGTCGCGAGAGCGCCACCTGCACCGGATCGTTGGGGCCGCCGGTGCCGACGTTCGCGGCACCGACGAGGCCTTCGAAGATCTGGATGTCCTGCCGCGCGCGCAGCGAGCCCAGCACGACCATGCCCTTGACGATCTCACCGGTACGCGGATCGACGATCTCCTGGCCGAACGACCAGCCGCGCGTTGCCCGGTCCACCCAGTTGACGACGTTGTAGCGCACGTCCATCGGATCGATGCCTGGCGGAAGCACCTTCACCTGGAAGGCGTCGATGTAGCCAGCATCGTCGAAGGCCTTCGCCCACCAGCCGATGCCTTCGACCAGGGCCGAGCGGATGGGCTCGGGCGCGTGCGGGTCGACATAGAACACGATCGGCTTGACGACGCGCGAACGCGGCGCGGCGGGATCGAGCTTCACCAGCCGGAAGCGGCTCGCATGGTCGCGCACGACGTCCTCGCCGAGCGGCGCGCCGTAGTCGGCCACCTGCGTGGCGAACCCGCCCATGCGCGGGTCGAACTCGCGCGGCGCGAAGCCTGGCGCGGGCAGCCGGACGAAGCTGTGGTGGACGGTGAAGCTCACCTGTTTCAGTCCCGGCGCGATGTTGCCAACCTCCTCGCCGGGTGAGTCCGAGGCGTAGGTCTGCACCGCGTCGACCTCGAGGTTGTCGGGGAACAGCTTGAGCGATGACGCGTCCGCGGCGCTCAACGCCGCGTCGAGCTTGAATGCCTTGCCCGCACCCTGCGGACCCGATCCGATGCCGAACGTGTCGCCACTCTGGTTGAGCGATTCAGCAATGCCCAGTGTGTCGGTGGCAAGGAAGCCTGCGATGTCCACGACGCGACGGCCATCGGGCAGCACGTTGGCCACATCGCCCATCCAGACGATGGAGGTCGCGAAATCCGGGCTTGCACCGCCGCCGGCGGGACGGAAGCGCGGGTTCTCGAACTCGATCGCCATCTTCTTGCCGTAGGCACGAAAGGCGAGCACGCGGGCATCGCCGATGCGGCCGCGGTCGAGCATCGTCGGCGCGGCGCCCAGCCCGGTCCGCAGCGCGACCGCGTAGAGGAAGCGTGCGGACACGCCGTCCGCGCCGGGCGGCGGCAGGGTGACGAGGATGCGACCAGTGCCGGCGTCGGCCTGCACCGGGAGCAGGCCGCCCAGCGCGTGCGGCGTCGACGCAGCGGCCGCGGGCATGGCTCCGATACCTGCCAGCATCACCGCGAACATCAGGGCGAGCGGCGCTGCGCGAAGGCCGGTGGTCGTAGCGGATGGGACTGGAGGCATGGGCGGGCTACCTGCGTAGGGAATGTTGACGTTCGGAACCTGGCGACACGCGGCGGTGCAGCAAAGGGACAGTGGATATCGACGCATTGGGTGGCACTTCATTGCACATGCCCTTGCCGGATTGCAGCCAGGGCGAGTTCGATCATCCTGGATCCGGATCGTGTGCGTCGTCCGCCATGGCCCTGGTTTCCCCCTCGCCACGCCTGGCAGAGGTTAACCGGGAAATGGCGCGCGCAAACCATGGGCAAGGCCCGGGAAAAACCAGCTCGGCCCCCCGACAGCCCATCCGCCCCGATCCATGCGAAATTAGCCATCCAACCCAGGAGAACGTGATGTCCCCAAGCACGACGCGGCTGCCCCTTGCCTTGGCTTGCGCACTGATGACGTCTGCCGCTGGCGCAGCAACGGGAGCCGCACCC
>JBBRHT010000230.1:0-3564 GCA_038222295.1 Lysobacterales bacterium | reverse complement strand
CTCTTCCTCCAATGCATCCAGGCGGGGATCTCCAAGCGCGCGCCACCACCGCGCATCGGTCGAGGCCGCGGCAGGCGGTCCAGCCGGGGCGTATTGCCAGTACGCAGGCAAGGCGACGGCCAGGTCCGGCATCGGGGTCGACACGCAGGCGGCGCAGATCGAAGCCAGGGCGACGGCCAGCAACCCCGCGTGGCAACGCGGCTGGAAAGCAGTCTTTGCATGCGCGGTCGTCATGCCGTCACCGGATCAGCCGGGGGGAACAGCAACGCGACGCGAAGCCCGCCAAGTTTCGATCGCCCGAATGACATCCGCGCTCCATGGACCTCGGCGATGCGTTGCACGATCGCCAGGCCCAATCCGCTGCCGCCAACGGGAGCGCCAGGCGCGCGGAAGAAGCGCTCTCCCAGCCTGGGGATGACTGCATCGGGTACCCCGGGGCCGTCGTCATCGACTGCTGCCAGGACTCCTTCGCCGGGCGTCGACGGCGACCGCAGGCTGACCGTGACGATGCCGCCACGCGACACGTGGTTGAGCGCGTTGTCGATGAGGTTGTCGAACAGTTCCTGCAGCGCGCTCGCATCGCCGCGGATGATCGCCGGCAGGCCGTCTGCGTCGTAGCCGAGGTCGACGCCTGCATGCAGCGACTCTGGAATGCGCAGCGCGACAATCTCCGGCAGGCGCAGCGCAAGGTCGACGGACTGCGATATCGACGCCGTCCCTTGGCGGCCTTGCACGCGCGCGAGCGCCAGCAGTTGGGTGGCGCTGCGCGTGACGCGGGTGGTCAATGCCTGCACGTGCTGCATGGCCGTCGCGAAGTCACTCGTCGAGTTGGCCGTGGACGCTCTCTCGACGTGCATCGCCAATCCCGCCAGCGGGGTTCGCAATTGATGCGCGGCATCCGCGACGAACCGTTCCTGGATCGCAACCAATGACTGCACCCGTTCGAACAGAGCGTCGATCGCCCGGGTGAGGGGAAGGATCTCGATCGGGATGTCCGCGCCACTGATCGGCTCGAGGTTGCGTTCGCGCGCGGCGAGCCTGCGGATCGGTGGGTCCAGTATTCGAAGGCCGGACTTCACGCCCTGCCACACCAGCGCCAGCAGGACGACAATCAACGCCGATTCGATCGGGATCGTGAGCCACAGTATTTCCCTGGCGCGCTGATGCCTGCCATGCAGCGATTCGGCCAGGGAAACAACCAACGTGTCGCCAGGCTCAACGGGCGATGGGATCGTGACCGATGCAACCCGCACGGCCATCGCGTCGATGGATGCGTCGAACAGCACCGGAGGGCTGCCCGTCCGCGCTTCGCGCAGCGGGGGAATGCGGGCCTTGCTGCTGCTGATGACACCATGGCGTGCGCTTCGAACCGAGAAATAGCTGCGTCCGTTCGGGTTGTATTCCAGCAATAAATGGGCTTCCTGGGTCAGGTGCCCACCGGAGCGACCCTCCTGCAGGGCCCGCGCCAGGCCGAGTGTCGAAAAGACGAGGTCCCGGTCGTGGATGCCATTTGAGTAGCGCAATGCCACGAAATAGACGAAGGCGGTGTCCAGCAGCATCAGGACGAGGGTGGGAATCAACAGGAAGACAAGCAGCCGCCTGCGCAGGCTGGGTTGTCGACGCGACCCCGCCCGCATGGTCTCCACCGCTGGCGCGCGCATGCTCAGGCGTCCCGGGCAATCGCCCGGCGGGTTTCGGTTGGCTCGAGCAGGTACCCAAGACCGCGGATCGTCCGGATATGGGCGCCGGAATTCCGCAGCTTGCGTCGAAGTCGGTGGATCGAGATATCCAGGCCGTTGCTGGTGAGATCCTGCTCCCAGTCGCACAAGGCCTCGGTGAGTTGGGTGCGGCTGACCACGCGCTGCTGCCTGACAAGCAAGGCCTCGAGTAACGAGTATTCGCGGGCGGTCAGATCGAGCGGCGCCTGGTCCAGCCACGCCCTGCGCGCGCCGATGTTCACCCGCAGTTGTCCCACCTCCAGCTCCGGCATGCCGCCACTCGAGCGCCGCCGCAGCAGCGCGCGGGACCGCGCGAGGAACTCAGCGAGTTCGAAGGGCTTGACCAGATAGTCATCGGCGCCGCTATCCAGCACCTGCACCCTGTCGGCAACGCGATCGCGTGCGGTGATGACCATCACCGCGATGTGCGAACCGCGTGCGCGAGCGTGCCGCAGCACCTGGTCGCCTTCCATCCGCGGCAGCCCGAGGTCGAGTATCAACAAGTCATACGCATCGTTGTACAAAGCCTGGTCGGCAGCGACGCCGTCATCCACGCAATCCACCGCGTGTCCACATTCGGCGAGCGATGATTTGAGGGCAGCCGCGATCGCACTATCGTCCTCGGCAATCAAGATACGCATCGGGCAGGCGACTCTATTGGATGGGAATTGTCGAGGCAGTGGACAGCGCAGACCGCAATCCTGATCAGTAGTTCAATGCTACTGCGCATTGGCCGCGTTAATGTTTCGTTGAAGCAAGCTTCCTTCTTCCCGGATGCAGTCAGCCGAGGACGGCCGACAGGAAGACCGCCCCCACTGTGTTGCCCGAGGCGCGCGGGTATCAGCGTCTGGCCAGCGGACTGGCTGACCGCGATGTCGACGATCAACGCGCGTGGCGCAGGCCTCACTCGACGGCGATCGCGCCTTTCATGAGCGCGACGTGCTCGGGGGAGCCCGGCTCCTTGGCGCAGCGCAGGAACCATTGAGCATCACTCCTGCACGCCGCGGTGCTGCCGGTGATCCGGTCCGGGGACAGCGACGTGTAAAATCGGCCGGATGAACAAACCACCAGGCAAGCGCCGCAGCGGCGGCAAGGCAAAATCGTCCGATTCCCCAGGCGGGCGACGTGGTGGGGGTGACCGAAAAGCGCCACGCGCCGCGGCCCTTCCCGGCTGGATGCCCGACGCCGGGCTGGCGCGGGCGATGGGCGCCAGGCAAGCGCCAGCGAGTGATCGCCCCAGCGGCACCGGCCCCCACCTGCAGGATCCGCAGGCCGCGCGCGAGGCCGCACGCTACGAGCAGCCCATCGCCAGCCGCGAAATGATCATGCAACTGCTCACCGCGGCCGAAGGGCCGCTGGATGCCGGCGAATTGGCGCACAAATTGGGCCTGCTTGAGCTCGATCGGCTGGATGCACTGAACAAGCGCCTCGGCGCAATGGTCCGCGACGGCCAGCTGCTGCAGAACCGCCGTGGCGGCTATGCACCAGCGGCGCGCATGGACCTGGTTCCCGGGGTCGTCATCGCCAATCCGGATGGATTCGGTTTCCTGCGGCCCGATGCCGGTGGCGGCGACGACCTGTTCCTGCCGCCTTTCGAGATGCGCAAGGCGATGCATGGCGATCGCGTGCTCGGCAGCGTTACCGGCGTGGATCGTCGCGGTCGCCGCGAAGGCGCGATCGTCGAGGTCCTCGAACGGCGCCTCAATCGCCTGATCGGCCGCTACACGATCGAGGCAGGCATCAGCTACGTCGTGCCGGACGACCGCCGCATCCAGCGCACCCTGCTGATCCCGGCGGAATCGCGCGGCGAGGCGCAGTCCGGGCAGCTGGTGGTGGCGGAGATCGT
>JBBRHT010000229.1:0-3627 GCA_038222295.1 Lysobacterales bacterium | reverse complement strand
AGGCCCTGCTGCGCATTGCGGAACAGCGGGTACTCCGAAAGCCCGACCGAGCACGTCAGGTGCAGGGGGTGCGACAGGCCGATATCGAAAGGATGGTTCGCAATCGCCGAGCGGATCCGCTGGCCGATGGTTTCCAGGTGCCGGCCGGGCATCGGACGGAACACCAGCAGGAATTCCTCGCCGCCCCAGCGCGCCAGGTAATCGCTGCTGCGCGCCAGCGAACCGAGCACTTGCGCCACCTGCAACAGCACCAGGTCGCCGGCGCGGTGACCGTGGAAGTCGTTCACGCGCTTGAAGTAATCCAGGTCCACCAGCGCGAACACCATCACATGGTCGTATTCGCCGCTGCGCTGGCGTTCGCGATCGTAATAGGCCAGGTCGGCCGGGATCTGGTTGGCCAGATAGCGGCGATTGCGCAAGCCCGTCAGCGGATCCGTCTGGCTCGCTTTTTCAAGCCGCGCGTTGGCGGCGTGCAACTCGCGCGTGCGCGCATGGACCTGGTCTTCCAGCGCCGCGCGCTGCCGCGCATGGCGTTGCATCTGGAAGCGATAGCCGGCGTACAGGAGCATCGCCAGCAATGACGCCAGCAGCACACGGAACAGCCATGTCTCGTGGAACAGCGGCTGGATCCGGAAGCCCAGCAACGCCGGTCGTGGACTCCAGACGCCCGCGTTGTTCGCGCCGATCACCTCGAAGGTGTAGTCACCCGGCGGCAGGTTGGTGTAATTCGCGCTGCGCCTGCGCGCGTCGTCGAGGCGATGCCAGTCGCGGTCATACCCGAGCAGGCGATAGCGCAGCTGGATGCTCGCCGGATCCTGGAAGCTCAGCGCGGTGAAGTCGAAGCCCAGGTCCCGCGCCGATGCTGGAAGCACCATGCGCGCGCCGGGCGTCGCCGGGAGCGATTGCCATCCCGCCGGCGTGTGGACGCGTTCGATCACCAGCGACGGTGGCAGGGGATTCTTCACGATCTCGCGCGTATCCAGCGCCACCAGGCCATCGCGCGACGGCAGCCATAGCACACCGTCCTTCTGGAAACCCTTGGACAGGCCGGCGCCGTTGCAGCAATAGCCCTGCTGGCCGGCGTTGGGATCGCCGCGCTCGTTGAGCACCATCTCGCCGTGGACGCGACGCGTCACGGTGTCGCGGGGCGATGGCAACTCGGCCAGGGGCACGCGCGAGACGCCGCGCAGCCCAGCGATCCACAGCCAACCGCCGCCGCGTCGTGATGACGGGTCGGCGCTGAAGAAAAACGGCGAATTCGCCGGCAAGCCCGTATCCGGGCCGAGCGTATGCCAGCGTCCACCGGCCAGGACGAGCAGGCGACCGGCGAGCGAACCGACCAGCAGTCGGCCGTCAGCCAACGGCAGGATCGCCGAGACATCGACATCGTCGATCGCGCCGCCGCGGCCCGCGTAGCGCCGGACGCGGCCACCGACGAGTTCCCATAGGCCCGATTGCGTCCCCAGCAGCAGGTGATGGGCGCGATCGAACGCGATGACCCGCACGCGCGCATCGACCAGCCCTTGAGCAGCCCCGAATCGGACGAGACGTTCGCCCACCAGATGGAACAGGCCGGCGGAGGTCGGAAACCACACGCTGCCATCGGTGTCGCGCAGGATCCCGTTGATCTGCGCGCTGGCCATCGGTGCGAGTTCCGCAGGGGTTTCCAGATGTCCGTTGCGCCACACGACCAATCCGCGCCGCGTGCCGATCCAGACACGATCCGCCTCGGCCAGCAGGTTGTAGGCCTGCGGATGCGGCAGCGCCTTGCCCGGCACGACCAGCTTGAAGCGGCCGTTGTCGAACAGGCTCAGGCCATTGTTGCTGCCGACCCAGATGCGGTCGTCACCGGGGCCGGCATCCGTCGCCGGCGACAGCGACCACACGATAGGGTCGTCCAGGCCTTCACCGACGCTGTAGCGGCGCGTCCACCCGTTCCAGATGCGGGCGATTCCGTTGAGCTGGCTGCCCAGCCAGAGATTGCCTTCGCGATCCTCCAGTACCGCGGTGACCTGGGGGAAGGCGCGCGGATTGCTGTCGGGAATGAACTCGGCCAACGCACCATTGCGGAAGCGGCCGAGTCCGGCGTTGGTGCCGATCCACAGATTGCCGTCGTGGTCGGCGAGCATCGCCGTTACCGGCGATCCGTCCAACACCGGATGCGCCTTGACCGGGTGCCAGCCAGCGGCATCCAGGACGTACACGCCCAGCGAGGTTCCCGCCCACAGTCGGCCCTGCGTGTCGACCAGGCGGACGACGGCCGCGCTGGCGGCATCGGTGGGTAAAGGCAGGCGCGTGTTGCCGGTATCCGAGACGCGTTCAATGGTCCCCGTGCTGCCCACCCACAATCCATCGGCGCGGTCCAGCAGGCTCAGCGCCGGCGCGGGTCCCGGTCGCTTGGCGAGGTGATCGTCGACGACCTGGAAGACGCCCGCCGACGTGCCGGCCAGGATGCTGCCGTCCGCGCGTTCGGCCAGCGAAAAGACATCCAGCGTCGCTGCTTGCGGATCCTCGGTTGCGGGGATCGAGCGGAAGCGCCCGTCCTCATAGACGGCCAGTCCCTTGTAGGTGCCGATCCAGAGGCGTCCCTGTCGGTCGGCCAGCAGTGCGCGGATCCAGATGCCGGGCAATGCCGGCACTTTTTCGGGGTCGAAGTTGACGAACCGCACGCCGTCGAAGCGTGCCAGTCCGCTCTGGGTGCCGACCCATAGATAACCCGTCCGGTCCTGGGCCAGGCTCAAGCCGCTGATCTGCGGCAGGCCGTCCTGGATGGACCACCGGTCAATGACGAAATGGGTGAATGCCTTGTCCGGCTTGAGTGCCAGTGCCGGACCCGCGCACAACAGCAGCGCCGGCAGCAACACGGCGGACAGCCAGCGCAACGGGCGACGCAACGGCTTCACGATCACAGACTCCCCTGCCCCCGGCGATAGTAAGCCGGCGGACGCGTCTTGCGCGCGATCCCTCGCAATCAGTCAACGCGGCACTGCCGACCCCCCGGCCGGATCAGCATTCGATGACGTTGACCGCCAGCCCGCCACGGCTGGTTTCCTTGTACTTGTCCTGCATATCGCGACCGGTGTCACGCATCGTCTTGATGACCTTGTCCAGGCTCACCTTGTGCTTGCCGTCGCCACGCAGCGCCATGCGCGACGCATTGATCGCCTTGACGGCGCCCATGGCATTACGTTCGATGCACGGGATCTGCACGAGTCCGCCGATCGGGTCGCAGGTCAGGCCAAGGTTGTGCTCCATGCCGATCTCGGCGGCATTCTCGATCTGGCCGGGGGTGCCGCCAAGCGCAGCGGTAAGGCCAGCGGCCGCCATCGAACAGGCGACGCCGACTTCCCCCTGGCAACCGACCTCGGCACCGCTGATCGACGCGTTCTCCTTGTAGAGGATGCCGATCGCCGAGGCCGTCAGCAGGAAATCGAACAGGCCTTTTTCCAGTGCCGCCGGATCGCGTGCGCTGGCGCAGAAGCGCTCGTAGTAATGCAGCACGGCGGGCAGGATCCCGGCGGCGCCATTGGTCGGCGCGGTGACGACGCGGCCACCGGCTGCATTCTCCTCGTTGACGGCCAGCGCGTACAGGTTGACCCAATCGAGCACCGTCAGAGGATCGCGCAT
>JBBRHT010000228.1:0-3644 GCA_038222295.1 Lysobacterales bacterium | reverse complement strand
GCATCGAGGGCGTTGACCGGCGCACGCGCCATGCGCAGTTCGTGCACATGGCCGTGGGTGATGTGCTGGACGAGGCTGGTCATCGCGGCATTCCCTTGTTCTTTGACCTGAATGGCAGTTCCGCACGGGAACGATCCCCGGACCGCAGGTATCATAGTCGGATGCATTCAAATCGAACCAAGGCGGCGCTGGCCGCATGCCTGTACCTGTTCGTCGGCATGGCCTGGGCGGCTCCACCGTGCACGCCTGTTGTGCGCGACGGCTGGATCCGGTCGATGCCGGGCGGCATGGCGATGCTCGCCGGGTTCGGGCGCATCGACAATCCATGCGCAAGCGCGGCGGACATCGTTGCCGCGGGCAGCAAGGCGTTTGCCGACACCTCGATCCACGAGACCCGCATCGAGGATGGGGTCAGCCGCATGCGGCCCGTTTCCGACCTGCACATCGAGCCGAAGTCGTCGGCGGTGCTTGCGCCCGGCGGGTTGCATCTCATGCTCATGCAGCCCACCGCGACGCTGAAGGCGGGCGATCGCGTCACGATCGATTTCTCGTTGCGCGATGGCCGCAGCATGTCGGGTACGTTCACGTTGCGTCCCGCCGCGCCCTGATCGCGCCGATCAATTCCCCGCGCAGGCCTTACGGACGATGTCCGGCAACCTGGCGGCCTGTCCGTCCTGCTTGCCGATCCACACCATCACCACGTTGCCGTCGGCGTAGAGCACCTTGTCGTCCCGTGCGCTGACGATGCGATGCCCGATCGTCAGGCTGGTGGTGCCGAGTCGTTCGACGAACAGTTCGATGATGATCTCATTCGGCCATTCGATGGGACGTCGGTAGTTGACGTGCGCCGCAGCGACGACAGGTGCGACGTTGTCGTCGATCCACTCGCCGGGCAAGGACATCATCCAGCGCAGTCGTGCTTCCTCCAGGTAACTGAGGAACTTCGAATTGTTGACGTGGTTGAAGGCGTCCAGGTCGCGCCATCGCACCGACAGCGGCACGCGGATCAGGCTTGCTGGTGCAGATTCGACCGGCGGTTGCGGCGGTATCGCGGCCGGCGTGACCCGCTTCCTGCGCGGAGCGGGCTTCCTGGCTTGCGGAGAAGGTTTGCTGGTTTCGGTCATGCCGCTGATTTCCGTTTCGCAGGTTTGTCCTGCATGCCCAGCGTCTTGGCCAGGAACTGTCCCGTCCAGGAGTGCGGCATGCGCGCGAGGTCTTCCGGGGTCCCCTGCGCGATGACCTGGCCGCCGCGATGGCCGCCTTCTGGCCCGAGGTCGATCACCCAGTCGGCCGTCTTGATCACGTCCAGGTTGTGTTCGATGACGACGATGGTGTTGCCGTCGTTGCGCAGCTTGTGCAGGACGGCCAGCAGGTGCTCGATGTCGTGGAAGTGCAGGCCGGTCGTTGGCTCGTCGAGGATGTACAGCGTGCGTCCGGTGTCTCGGCGCGACAGTTCCTTGGACAGCTTCACGCGTTGCGCCTCGCCACCCGACAGGGTCGTCGCGGGCTGGCCGAGCTTGACGTAACTCAGGCCGACATCCAGCAGGGTTTCCAGCTTGCGGGCGATCGTGGGCACCGGCTCGAACAACTTCAGCGCGTCCTCCACCGTCATGTCGAGCACGTCGTGGATGCTGAAGCCCTTGTAGAGGATCTCCAGCGTCTCGCGGTTGTAGCGCTTGCCGTGGCACACGTCGCAGGGCACGTACACGTCGGGCAGGAAGTGCATCTCGACCTTGATCAGGCCGTCGCCCTGGCAGGCCTCGCAACGGCCGCCGCGCACGTTGAAGCTGAAACGTCCCGCGGAATAGCCACGCGCACGCGCTTCCGGCACCTGCGCGAACAATTCGCGTAGCGGCGTGAACAAGCCCGTGTACGTCGCCGGATTGGAGCGCGGCGTGCGCCCGATCGGCGACTGGTCGATGTCCACGACCTTGTCGAACAGGTCCAGTCCCTCGATCTCGCGATAGGGCGCTGGCGTATGCGATGCGCCATTGATCTCGTTGGCCGCCAGTGCATACAGCGTGTCGTTGATCAGCGTCGACTTGCCCGAACCCGATACGCCGGTGATGGCAGTGAACAACCCGGCTGGAATCTCGATGTCGACGTTCTTCAGGTTGTTGCCCGATGCGCCGGCCAGCTTGAGCATCATCTTCCTGCTCGGCTTGTGGCGCTGCGTCGGCACCTCGATCCGCTTCTTGCCGCTGAGGTATTGCCCGGTCAGCGATCGCGGGGCCTTCAGCACGTCGGCATAGGTGCCCTGCGCGACGACTTCGCCGCCATGGACACCGGCGCCGGGGCCGATGTCGACGATGTGGTCGGCCAGGCGGATCGCATCCTCGTCATGCTCGACGACGATGACCGTGTTGCCGAGGTCGCGCAGGCGGGTGAGCGTGCCGAGCAGGCGTTCGTTGTCGCGCTGGTGCAGGCCGATCGATGGCTCGTCCAGGACGTACAGCACGCCGACGAGGCCCGCGCCGATCTGCGACGCCAGGCGGATCCGTTGCGCCTCGCCGCCGGAGAGGCTGCCTGCCTTGCGCTCGAGGGTGAGGTAGTCCAGGCCGACATCCACGAGGAAGCGCAGGCGGTCGCTGATCTCCTTGACGATCTTGACCGCGATCTCGCCGCGCCAGCCCGGCAGCTGCAGCTGGCCGAAGAACGCCAGCGCCTCGTCGATCGGCAGCACGGCAACCTGCGGCAGCGCGGTCTCGCCGACAAAGACGTTGCGTGCGCTGCGGTTGAGGCGCGCGCCGCCGCATTCCAGGCACGGGCGCTCGCTGATGTACTTGGAGAGTTCCTCGCGCACTGCCGCCGATTCGGTCTCGCGGTAGCGACGTTCCAGGTTGGGCAGGATGCCTTCGAAGCGATGTCGGCGCTGGCTGCGTCCGCCGGCATCGGTGAGGTAGGTGAAGCCGATCAACTCCTTACCGCTGCCGAACAGCACTGCCTGCCGCACCTTCTCATCGAGTTCCTGCCAGGCCGTGTCCACGCCGAATCCGTAATGCCGCGCCAGCGAGGCGATCAGCTGGAAGTAATAGGCATTGCGCCGATCCCATCCGCGCACGGCGCCGGCGGCGAGCGACAGTTCGGGATGCACGACCACGCGCGCCGGATCGAAGAATTCGCTGACGCCAAGGCCATCGCAGGCGGGACAGGCGCCGACTGGCGAATTGAAGGAGAACAGCCGTGGTTCGAGCTCGGGCAGCGAGTAATCGCAAACCGGGCAGCTGTACTTGGATGAGAACAGCAACGGCGCGGCCGATGCGTCGTCCAGCGATTGCACCTGCGCCATGCCGTCGCCGAGCTTGAGCGCGGTTTCGAAGGATTCGGCAAGCCGCTGCTTGAGGTCCTCGCGCACCTTGAAGCGGTCGATCACGGCCTCGATGGTGTGCTTGGTGCGCAAGGCCAGTGGCGGCACGGCGTCGACCTCGTGCAGCACGCCGTCCACGCGCACGCGCACGAACCCCTGTGCCCGCAGTTGCTCGAAGACCTGCGCGTGCTCACCCTTGCGCTCGCGGATGACCGGTGCGAGGAGCATCCAGCGCTGCTCGGCGCGAGACGGATCGTCGCCCAGCGCGAGGACCTGGTCGACCATCTGGCTGACCGTCTCTGCCTCCAGCGCATAGCCGTGGTCCGGACAGCGCGGC
>JBBRHT010000227.1:0-3696 GCA_038222295.1 Lysobacterales bacterium | reverse complement strand
TGCCAATACGGTCGTGACCTTCGACAACAAGGACGCGAAAGTCACCAAGCCGCTGAGCGATGCGATCAGCAAGGCGCTGCCCAAGTCGGCGCGCGCCCAGATCACCCTGGGCAATGGCGGCGACAACGGTGGTGGGCCGGGGCAGAACGTGCAGGTGCAACTGGTGGGCGACTCGACGCAGACGCTGACCGACCTGGCCAATGACATCGTCCCGATCCTGTCACGCCGCAAGGAACTGCGTGACGTCCGCCTGGATGCCGGCGACCGCAATACCGAGCTGACCGTGCATGTCGATCGCGAACGCGCCGCGGCCTTCGGCTTCAGCGTGCAGGATGTCTCACGCTTCGTGGAACTCGCGCTGCGTGGCGCCCCGCTGCGTGAGTTCCGTCGTGGCGAGACCGAGGTTCCGGTCTGGGTGCGATTCGCAGGCGCGGACAAGTTCGGCGTCGAGGACATCGCTTCGTTCACCGTACGCGCGCCCGACGGTCGCACGGTACCGCTGGCGGCGATGGTCGACGTGAGCATGTTGCCGGCCGCAAGCGAGATCAAGCGGGTCAATCGCCAGACGTCCGTCAAGATCACCGCAAGGCTGCCGGACAAGGTGACGATGCCCGACGCGCGCAAGGCGATGGAGGATTCGCTGAAGGCGATCGATTTCCCGGCTGGCTACAGCTACACGTTCGAGGGCAGCGCATTCCAGGACGACGGCGAAGCGACCGCGCAGATGATGTTCAACCTGCTGATCGCGCTGGTGATGATCTACATCGTGATGTCGGCGGTGTTCGAATCGCTGCTGTTCCCGGCCGCCATCATGAGCGGCGTGCTGTTCTCGGTATTCGGGGTGTTCTGGCTGTTCTGGCTGACGGGGACCGAGTTCAACATCATGGCGTTCATCGGCATCCTGGTGCTGATGGGCGTTGTCGTGAACAACGGCAGCGTGATGATCGAACACATCATCAACCTGCGGCGACGCGGCATGTCGCGGACCGATGCGCTGGTGGAAGGCAGCCGCGAGCGACTGCGTCCGATCATGATGACCATGGGCACGGCGATCCTGGCGATGGTCCCCATTGCGCTGTCGACGAGCGAGTCGAGCAACAACATGCCGGCGTATTATCCGATGGCGCGCGCGATCGCCGGCGGCCTGGCGTTCTCCACGGTCGTCAGCCTGCTGTTCCTGCCGACGATCTACGCGATCCTGGACGACCTGCGCCATGGCACGTCACGCGTCATCGCACGGGCGCGACGCAGGCGTGGGGAGGGCGGCATGCCGGCTGCAACGGTGGCTGCCATCGCAGCGGACTGATCCGTGTGGGAGGGGCTTCAGCTCGCGGCTGAAGCCGCTCCCACAAGTGGTTCACGCAATCAGCCGAGCACCTTGCTCAGGATCTTCGCACCGCCGATCCAGACGCCGATCGCGGTGCCGAGATTGGTGAGCATGAAGTTGACCAGCACGCGCGCGACCCGGTTGCGATACCAGCCGCCAACCGATTGCACGTCGTCGCGCAAATCGAGGAAATCGCCGTAGGTCGGCTTGCGGATCCGTGCCTCGACCAGTCCGCTGAACGTGCCGGCCGGGACGCCCGGATGGAATGGCTTGAGCGGCGCGGCGACGAACGCAGTCAGGATGCTCAGCGGATGGCCTCCGGCCAACAGGCAACCCAATGCACCCAGGCCGCCGGTGAACAGGATCCATTGGATGACGAGCGATGCGCCCAGGTCGAGTCCGCCGTGCCAGAAGCCGTAGGCGAAGCTGCCGACGATGAGCGTCGTGATGGCGAGCGTGAACCACGGGATCGACGATTTCTTCGGCACGGCCTCCAGTTGCTCGAGCATCAGCGCGGGTGCTTCGGTGTCGTCGCGCAGGTGTCGTGACAGGCCCTTCAGGTGTCCCGCGCCCACCACGGCGAGGACGCGCGCTCCCGCTTGCCCGCAGGCGCGCAGTTTGGCGGCCATGTAGCGATCGCGCTCGGCGATGATCGCCTCGTACAGCGCCGGCGTCCGTTCGGCGAACTCGCCGAATGCCGATTCGAGCATGTCGCCTTCCTTGAGCCGTTCGATCTCCGCTTCGTCCACTTCCTCGCTGGCGACCATTCCAGCAATCAATCCCGCGCTGATCTTGGCGCGTCCCCACCAGCCCAGGCTGCGCATGGCGCGCCGGAAGGTGATGCCGACGTCGCGGTCGATCAGGTGCAATGGCAGGCCCAGCGATTTGGCCTCCAACGCTGCGTATTTGAGCTCCGCGCCGGGCTCGATCCCCAGTTTTTCTGCCAGCCGGCGCTGGTAGCCGGCGAGGGCGAGGTTGGCTGCGAACAACGCCGTCTTGCCCTCACGCAGGACCTTGATCAGGTCCAGCTTGGCCAAGGCGTCGGGGTCGGCCAGGGCCTGCAGGCGCTGGGGGTCGAGCTCGACCGCGATCTGGTCGTATTCGCCACTGGCAATCGCTGCGCGCACGGCCTCGACGCTCGCATGGGAAACATGCGCCGTGCCGAGCAGCGTGTAGTGCACGCCATCGCGCTCCACGATGGCCACGGGTTGGCCGGCGAGGACATTGGCAGTTGACGTCGAATCGGGTGTGGTGTCGGTCATCATTGGTCGCTTGTGGATCGCCGTGGATTCGCCCGCGGCGACGCGGTGGGGTGCGGTCAGGGCGATGGTCGGATGCGGCCAGGGACAGGGCACCCCGGCAAACGATCAGTCGCGATAGCGTTTCAGCAGGTCGCCGTAGGCATCGATGCGGCGATCACGCAGGAACGGCCAGATGCGGCGGACGTGTTCGCTGCGCTGCAGGTCGACGTCGGCCATGAGGATTTCCGGATCACCGATGCCGGCTTCGGCCAGGAATTCTCCCTGCGGCCCAAGCACGTGGCTCGACCCCCAGAAGTCGATCCCGGATGCGCCGATCGGCGACGCCTCGTGGCCGACGCGATTGCAGCTGAGCACCGGCAATCCATTGGCGACCGCGTGACCGCGATGGCTCAGGATCCACGCATTGCGCTGGCGGTCCTTCTCGGCCTGGTCGTCGCCGGGATCCCAGCCGATGGCGGTCGGATACAGCAGCAGCTCGGCGCCAGCCAGCGCCATCAGCCGGGCGCCTTCCGGATACCACTGGTCCCAGCACACGAGAACCCCGAGGCGGCCGACGGACGTATCGAGCGGATTGAAGCCCAGGTCGCCGTGGGTGAAGTAGAACTTCTCGTTGAAGCCGGGATCGTCCGGGATGTGCATCTTCCGGTACTTGCCCGCGATCGAGCCGTCGGCCTCAAAGACCACGGCGGTGTTGTGGTACAGCCCGGCGCCGCGGCGCTCGAACAGCGAACCCACGAGCACGACGCCGTGCGCCTTTGCCAGGTTCGCCAGGCGCTCGGTGCTGGGACCGGGGATCGGCTCGGCCCGGTCGAATTCGCCGACGTCCTGGTGCTGGCAGAAGTACGCGCCGTTGTGGAGTTCCTGCAGAAGGACGAGTTTTGCGCCGCGCCCGGCCGCTTCCGCCACGCGCTGCTCGATGACGCCGAGATTGGCTTCGGCATCGCCATGGTTGCGCTCTTGCACGAGGGCGACGGGCAGGGTGTTGAACTTGCCCATCAGGCCACTCCCTGTGGCAGCTGCATGGTGATGCAGTGCAGGCTGCCGTTCTGCCAGATCAGCGGCCGGCATGGCACCGGGATGATTTCGCGATCCGGGAATGCCTCGGCC
>JBBRHT010000226.1:0-3700 GCA_038222295.1 Lysobacterales bacterium | reverse complement strand
GGGCCGTGTTCGCAGGCGCGGCCGGTTCCAACGATATCAATGCGGCCAACCCCGCAGCCGTCGCCAGCGGCATGCAGGCGACGTTCGCCGTCGCGACGATCATGATCGTCGTCGCGATCGTCATCGCGGGGGGCAGCAGGGCGATTGCTGCCCGGCTGTCACCGACGCGCGTTGCCCCTTGACGCCTGCACGCGATGGCCGGCGCACGGCGAAATCCCATCCGAAAAGTACGGCCACCGGCGCTTGCGCCGGCGACGCCATCACCAGATCCGCACGCGATCCTGCGGCGCACGCCACATCGGCTGGCCGGGCTTCACGCCGAAGGCCTGGTAGAACTCGGGGATGTTCGACATCGGACCGAGCACGCGCCACTTCGCCGGCGCATGCACGTCCGCCAGCAGCCGCTGGCGCAGGCGTTCGGTGCGCTGCTGGCTCATCCAGCCCAGCGCGTAGCCGAGGAAATAACGCTGCGTCGGTGTCAGTCCGCCGATCGACTTGCCCTGCTTGTACTGGTCGGTCTTCTCGAACGCTTCGAGGCCCAGCAGCAGGCCGCCGTAGTCGGCGATGTTCTCGCCCAGGCTCGCCTTTCCGTTGATGTGCAGCCCCGGCAGCGGCTCGTAGGCATTGAACTCGTCAACCATCCGCTGAGCGGCGGTGTTGAAGCGCTCGGCGTCCTGCGCCGTCCACCAGCCCGACAGATTGCCCTGCGCGTCGTACTGGCGGCCCTGGTCGTCGAAACCGTGGGTGATCTCGTGGCCGATCGTGCCCGCGGCGACGTAGCCATAGGCGACCGCGTCATCGACCTGCGCATCCGGAACGCCCGGCACCATGAACATCGCCGCCGGCAACACGATCTCGTTGTTCGACGGGTTGTAATAGGCGTTGTAGGTCTGCGGCGTCATGTCCCATTCGGTGCGGTCGACGGGCTTGCCGAATTTCGACAGGTTGTCCTGGAACTGCCAGCGCTGCGCCGACATCACGTTCGCCGCGTAGGAGTCGCGCCCGACCACCAGTGCCGAGTAGTCCTTCCACTTGTCCGGGTAGCCGACCTTGGGCGTGACCGCGGCGAGCTTGGTCAGCGCCTTGGCCTTGGTGTCGGCGCCCATCCAGTCCAGCCGCTCGATGCGGTCGTGGAAGGTGCCACGGATCGCCTCGACCATCGCCGTGTAGCGCTGCTTCGACGCCTCCGGAAAGTACTGCCTGACGAAGATGCGCCCGAGCACCATGCCCATGGCGTCGTTCTCCTCGTCGAGCGCGCGTTTCCAGCGCGGGCGCTGCTCCTGCTGCCCCGACATCGCACGGCCGTGGAAATCGAAATGCTCCGCGTCGAATGCGCTGGACAGGTATTCCGCGTAGCCGTCGACCAGGTGGTAGCGCAGGTAGTCCTGCAGCACCGGCAGCGGCGTGGCGCGCAGGAGCTTGTCTTCGGCCGCGAAGAACTCCGGCTGGCCAACGATCACGTAGGACGGATGCACGCCCCAGGCCGCGAGTCGCGCAGCCCAGTCGATCGACGGCGTGTACTTCGCCGTCAGTTCCGCCGGCGCCATCTTGTTGTAGTTCTTCTCGGGATCGCGCAGGTCCTCGAGCTTGCGCGAGGCCGTCGCCAGCGCCGTCTCGAATGCCATCACCTGCGTGGCTGCCGTTTTCGCCCCGGCCGCATCGCGACCGAGCAATTCGAACGTGCGCGCGATGTGGTCGACATACGCGGCGCGGATCTTCGCCACGCCGGCTTCCGGATTGAAGTAGAAGTCGCGCTCCGGCAGCCCAAGCCCGCCCTGGTTGACCTGCACCGCCATCGTCGCGCTGTCCTTGTCATCCTGTCCGATGCCGATGCGGAACAGGCTGCCGACGCCGATCTGCTTGGACGCGAACACCGTGTCGAGCACGTCGTTGGCCGAGCGGATCGCGTCGATGCGCGCGAGCTGGGCGTCGAGCGGATGCAGGCCCAGGCGATCGGCCTTGGTGACATCGTTGGCCATCGCCCAGAAATCCCCGATCTTCTGCTGGTCGCTACCGGGCGCCTGCGGCTTGGCCGCGGCCGATTCGCTGATGCCGCGCAGCCGCGCGTACAGCTCGTCGTCGACCTCGTTGCCGATGCCCCACCCTGCTTCCGATTTGGGGATCGGATGCGCCTTCAGCCAGGCCCCGTTGGCATACTGGAAGAAGTCCACGCCCGGATCGGCCGACCGGTCGATGTGCGCGGCGAGGAAGTCATGCGGCGCCATCGCGTCGGCGGCGAAGGCGTTGCCGGTGGCGAACGCCAGCGCGGCCGAGAGGAGCGTGAGGCGGAAGGACGTGGTGAACCGGCCCATCGGGCGCTCCGGGAAAGGACAAGGCCCGCACTCTGCCGGTGCGCCATGGTCTACGGCAAGCGCCGGAGGTCACGGGAGTCCGCATGAAGCCATAAAGATGCAAGGACGATGGCTGGGCGCTGCGGAGAGAAAACGCTGGCAGTTTTGCCTGGCAGAGGGGTCGGAGAATTGCGTTTCAAACGGAAATGTTCTCTGACCCCTTTTTAGCGTCGGTCTTGTTCAACCGATACTCAAATACTGCTTCGAGGCGTGGGTGCGTCGCGTCGCCGGGGACGCTCTTCTCGAAACAGATCGACGCCTCGGGCCCGTTGAACGAGAGCGTGGCGACCTGGTTGTCGAACCAGGGCTCGTCGTGGCACAGGCTCCAGCGCACGTCGGGCCGACCGACGCCGGCCAGACGCGCGATCCCCCGCATCAACGCACTCGCCCAGCGTGACCAGCCCGCGCGCATGATCCGGCGGTCGCTCGCGTCCAGCGGGTTGCGCAGCGGCGAGCAGACGGCCTGGTGGACCGGGCTGTGGACTGGCGTCTGCTGGAACATGGCCTCGGCCAGGTACACATGGTGGACGTCGCCGGACAAGATGGTGAGTGTGCCGGGCGCATGGCCGAGTTCGCCGCTGGATACACGATGAATCAGATCCGCGATGCGTTTGAACGAAGTGCCGAACGCGCTCCAGTGCTCCAGGTCCAGCCGACGGCGCAGGCGTTCGCCCGGCTTCGCCCACCAGCCGCCCCAGGCGCCGGCGCAGACGGCCTCGCTCCATGCCTCCAGGTCGTGGAGGCCATGGCCCAGCAGGACCGGCAACGACGTGCCCAGCATCAGGTGCGCGAACGCTCCGCGCATGTGCGCCTCGACCCACTGCCATTCCTTCTCGTCGAGCATGTCGCGGCGTCCGTCTTTGACTACCCGGCTCGCGCGCGAGTCCACCACCACGAGTCGGGTGTCGCCAAAATCGCGGTAAAAGCTCCAGCGATAGCGGTCCGGCTCGCGGTCCGCGCGCTGCGCGAACTCACGCAGGTGCCGCGCGAACTGTTCCGGCGCCTCACCGCTGCGCACCCGGTCGAACATTTCATCTTCGTGCAGCTCGAGCGGCGACAGGTTGCCGACGTGCTGGTAGATCCAGTACGACATGAAGGCGCCAACGATGCGCTCGTGCCACCAGGGCTTGGCGCGCATCTCCTTGACCCATGACTCGGAGATGTTCCAGTCATCGTGGACATCGTGGTCGTCGAAGATCATCACGCTGGGCACGGTGGACAGCAACCAGCGGATCTCCGCCTGGCCCCATGAGACGCGATACAGCCGCGTGTACTCCTCGAAATCCGCCAGTTCCTCGCCCGGCGGCTGGCTGGTGTCGCGCCGGGTGCGGATCCACTCCACCACCGGC
>JBBRHT010000225.1:0-3716 GCA_038222295.1 Lysobacterales bacterium | reverse complement strand
ATTCGTCGATGCAGTCGCTGATGCCGCCGAACTGTCCAAGCTCGAGGCCGCGCGCGCTGTCGATGCGATGGTCGGGGCGATCACCAAGGCGCTGAAGAAGGGCGACACCGTCACCCTCGTTGGCTTTGGCACGTTCACCGTCCGCGACCGTGGTGCCCGTACCGGCCGCAACCCGCGCACCGGCGATGCGATCAACATCGCGGCATCGAAGAATCCAACGTTCAAGGCTGGCAAGGCCCTGAAGGATGCCGTAAACTAATTGGCTCACCGGCGGCGGCTTGATGTCACCGGTATCGCCTGCACAGGGTGCTTAGCTCAGCGGTAGAGCGTCTCCTTTACACGGAGAGGGTCGGGGGTTCGAAACCCTCAGCACCCACCAAGCACGCTGTGTTGGCAGGGACAGGTTCGAAAATGCGGAGTGGTAGTTCAGTCGGTTAGAATGCTGGCCTGTCACGCCGGAGGTCGCGGGTTCGAGTCCCGTCCACTCCGCCACGATGTACCGAAGGACGCCCTGGTGGCGTCCTTCTTTTTTGGGTCGACGCCCGGCACGACAGCGGCTTGAAGCGCGCTAAACTGCGCGGCTTCGCCCAACGCAAGCCTTTCCCGATGCTGCAGTCACTTCGCGACAAGACCTCCGGCTGGATCGCCACCGCCATTCTCGGCCTGCTGGTGGTCCCGTTCGCCTTCTTCGGGATGGAGCAGTACCTGTTCCAGCGCAATGACACGTTCGCCGCCAAGATCGAGGCGCCGCCGACCTGGTGGCCCTCGGCCCCCGCAGTGTGGCCGGTGACCATGCTCTGGCAGCGCGACGAGATCAGCACCGAGGATTTCCGCGCGGCGTTCGAGCGATCGCGCCAGCAACAACGGCAACAGCAGGGCGAGCAGTTTGATCCGCGCGCGTTCGAAAGCGTCGACAACAAGCGCAAGGTGCTCGACACCCTGGTCGACCAGCACGTGCTGGCGATGACCTCGGCGCGAGCCGGAATTGCCGTCGGCGACGCGCAGGTGCGCCACGAGATCGAAAAGATCCCGGCCTTCCAGGTCGAGGGCAAGTTCAATCCGCAGCGCTACCAGCTCGCGCTGACCTCGCAGGCGCCGTCGCGCACGCCGCGGCAGTTCGAGCAGGAAGTGCGCGACAGCCTGCAGCAATCGATGATCCCGGCCGCGGTGGCCGAAACTGCATTCGTCACCCCGTCCGAGTTGCAGCGCCTTCTCAGGCTGCTCGGCGAGAAGCGCGACGTCAGCTTCGCCATGCTGCCGCCGCCCGCGCCCGATGCCAGCCCGGTCAGCGCCATGGCTATCCAGGGGTGGTACGACAGCCACGCCGCGGACTATCGCGTGCCCGAAACCGTGTCGCTGGAGTATGTGGAAATCGACGGGGCGACACTGCCCGCAGCCGCCACCGCTGCCGACGACGACGCGTTGCGCCAGCGCTATGTGCAGGAGAAGGCGCGCTTCAGCGAACCCGAACAGCGCCTGGCCTCCCATATCCTGATCAAGGTCGACCCCAAGGCGAGCGCGGCCGAGCAGAAGGCGGCCGAGGCCAGGGCGGCGGCATTGGCCCAGCAGGCACGACAGCCGGGAGCGGACTTCGCCGCGCTGGCGCGCGCCAATTCCGATGACACCGGATCAAAGGCCGCAGGCGGCGACCTGGGCTGGGTGGCGAAGGACGTGATGGTCAAGCCCTTCGAGGATGCCTTGTACGCCATGCAGGCCGGCGAGATCCGCGGGCCGGTGAAGACCGCATTCGGCTGGCACGTCATCCAGCTGCGCGAGATCAAGGCCGGCAAGCAGGTGCCCTTCGAGCAGGCGCGCGAGCAACTGGCGCGTGAACAGACCGACGCCGACCGCGACCGCGTGTTCAACGACCTCACCGGCAAGCTGGTCGACCAGATCAACAAGAACCCGACCACGCTGGCGCCAGCCGCACGCCTGGCGAACCTGCCGGTGCAGACGATCGGGCCGTTCGCACGCGGCCAGGGCACGGGCATCGCGGCGAACCTCGCCCTGCAGCGAGTCGCATTCTCCGAATCGATGATCGAGGACGGCACCGTCAGCGATCCCATCGAGCTTGGGCCCAACCACAGCGTGCTGATCCGCGTGGCGCAGCACGCCCAGGCGCACCAGTTGCCGCTGGCGCAGGTCAGCCAGCGTGTCATCGCGTCGATCCGCGGTGACCGCGCCGCCAGGGCGCAGGCCGCCATTGCCGACAAGCTGGTGGCGCAGGTGCGTGCCGGGACGCCGTTGAAGGACCTTGCCGCCGCGCAACACCTGGCAGCCAGCGATGTCCCCGCCGTGCCGAGGGGCGCGCCCGTCCCGGACAAGGTGACGGCCGATGCGATCTTCAACGTGCCGGCGCCGGCGCCGGGCAAGGTCTCGCCTGGCAAGGCGATCCGGGCCGACGGTCGCGCGGTGGTCTTTGCCGTGAGCAGGGTCATTCCTGGCGATCCGGCCGAAGCCAACGCAGCCCAGAAAGCATCGCTCCAGCAGCAACTGGTTGAGATGGCGGGCGCCGATGATGTCGAAGGGCTGGTCAAGTCGCTTCGCAAGCGCACCGTGGTGACGATCGCTGAGGATCGCCTCTAGGCGACCGCAGCCGACCCAACAAAAAGCCCGGCAATGCCGGGCTTTTTGTTGGGCTTCACGTGGAGCGACAAGTCAGTGCGTCTCGCCGATCCCGGTCATGCCCAGGATGTTGTAGCCCGCATCGACATGCGTGACCTCGCCGGTGATTCCGGCGGCCAGGTCCGAACACAGGAACGCGGCGACATTGCCGACGTCCTCGATGGTGACGCTGCGGTGCAGCGGCGCGTATTCCTCGAAGTGGCCCAGCATCTTGCGGAAATTCGCGATGCCGGCCGCAGCCAGGGTCTTGATCGGCCCGGCGGAGATGGCGTTGACGCGCGTGCCTTCCGGGCCCAGGTTCAGCGCCAGGTAGCGCACGCTGGCTTCCAGCGCAGCCTTGGCCACGCCCATCACGTTGTAGTTGGCCAGCGCGCGTTCCGCACCGAGATAGCTCAGCGTCAGGATGCTGCCGTTGCGCCCCGCCATCATCGGGCGCGCCGCCTTCGCCAGTGCCGAGAGCGAATACGCGGAAATGTCGTGGGCAATGCGGAAATTCTCCCGGGTCAATCCATCCAGGTAGCCGCCTTCGATGGCCTCGCGTGGCGCGTACCCGATCGAGTGGACCAGGATATCCAGGCCATCCCAGCGTTTGCCGAGTTCGGCAAAGCAGGCGTCGATCTGGGCGTCGTCGGCGACGTCCAGCGGCAGGACGATGTCCGATCCGTACTCGCTGGCGGCGTCTTCGACGCGCGAGCGAAGCTTTTCAGTCTGGTAGGTGAAGGCCAGTTCGGCGCCTTCGCGACGCATGGCCTCGGCGATGCCGTTGGCGATGGATCGCTGGCTGGCGACACCGGTGATCAACGCGCGCTTGCCTTGCAAAAATCCCATGGGGTATCCGTTGTGCCGGGAAACGAGGCTGCTAGTGTGCCCGCCGCGGCGTTCGCGGGCTACTCGCCGGGCGTGGCGTCGAGTTTCAACACCATGCCCGGACGCAACGCGCTGCGGCTGGCCAGGCCATTGAGCAGCAACAGGTCAGCCAGCCGAACCTTGTAGCGCTTGGCGATACGCTGGAGCGAATCGCCACGACTGACGCGATGCGTGCGCAATGCAGGGCTAGCGGGAGTTGCCATCGCCGCCTCGGCGGCATGGAC
>JBBRHT010000224.1:0-3745 GCA_038222295.1 Lysobacterales bacterium | reverse complement strand
GTCTCGCTGTGCGCGCTGCTCGGCTTGTCGACCTTCGTGGCAATCGCGCTGCTGCGGCTGCCGCTGATCTGGGTGCTGTTGGGCCTGGGCAGCCTCGCCTGCTTGCTGACCTGGCGGAAGCTGTCGCCATGACCATCGCTTTGAGCCACCGCGACTGGCTGGACCTGTTCATCCACTTTTCCACGCTGTCGCTGCTGTCAGTGGGCGGCGCCATCACCACCACGCCCGACATGCACCGCTTCCTGGTCGACGGCCGGCACTGGCTGAGCGATCCGCAGTTCAGCGCCTCGATCGCCATCGCGCAGTCGGCCCCCGGGCCCAACGTGCTGTTCGTCGCGCTCATGGGCTGGAACGTCGGCCTGAACGCCGGCGGCCTGCCGCTGGCCGCCTTGGGGCTGGTGCTGGCGATGATCGGGATCCTGGTGCCCAGCACCACCCTCACCTACCTGGCCGCGCGCTGGGGCCAGGCCAACCGCGAGCTGCGCAGCGTGCGCGCCTTCAAGCAGGGCATGGCGCCGATCGTGGTGGCCCTGCTGATCGCGACCGGCTGGATCCTGGCCACCGGCGCCAGCTATGCCGTGCGCGACTGGCCGCTGTGGCTGGTCACCGGCGTCACGGCCATCATCGTCTGGCGCATCAGGCTGCACCTGCTGTGGCTGCTCGCCGCCGGCGCCGTGCTCGGGTGGTTCGGGCTGGTCTGAGGGCTCGCGCCGGCGGCGCGTGCCGCGTCACTGGTCCAGCAGGTCGCCGCGGAAGAAGCACCACGCGCTGCCGTCGTGCAGGTAGAAGTGACCGTCGGCGCACAAGTCCTTGCCGGGAAAGAACTCGCGGTAGGCGCGCGGCACCAGCCGCACCAGCTGTTGGTCGCTCAGTTCGTCGAATTCCTCGGGCGTGATCGGCTGGCCGACCCTCAGTTTTCTCGATTCCATGCTATTTCTTGCACCACTGCTGTTCGCAGGGGACGTCCTCGCCCATGACACCGGCGTTGAAGCCGGGACAGTTCTTGACGAAGTACCTTGCCTCTTCGCACGATGTCAGCTGCTTGCACTGGGTGCGGCCGTCGCAGGTGAAGAAAGTGACGTTCTTGCCGTCGCCCTGGGCCGCGGCCAGCGGCAGCTTGCGGCCCGACTTGCTGGCCGCTTCGGCGGCCCGTTCCGCCCTGACATGGGCCTCGTACTTGCCCCATGCGTACCAGCCGAGACCGGCCAGCACCAGGATCGCGATGATGCGCTTCATGTGTTGTTTCCTCTTCGGCCATTTTGCCCATCACCGGCCGGAAAGCATCGCTGCAGCAGCGCCGGGTCTGTGACTTGTTGGCAGCGCGCCGCACTCCTGCTTACTCCAGCACCAGCTGGGAGCAGTCAACGTTCGATAGCGACCACATGCGCCTGGATCCTGCCGTCGACCAGGCCGGCCCCGAACCGCGCCGCAATCGCCGACGCCACCAGATCGGTTGCTTGGGCCAGCAGCGCGGGCCCGCGCGCCTCGATCTCGCTGCGCAACGGCGTGCCCTGGCAGTAGGCGATGGCAACGTGGCGCGGCGACGGCGCACGGCTCCGCGCGGCCACCGTGTCGATTTTCGCAGGCGAGGCGAAGCCGCCGCGACGCAGGTCCTGCTCGATCGCGGCGCGGTCGTGGTAGCCGTGCGGCGTCCGCGCCAGGAAGCGCGGAGGGTCGTCGGTAAAAACCGCGGCGAGTGCGCGCGTCACCTCGTCGGCGAGCTCGTTCTCCTCGATCCGGTCCCAGGCGTTGAAGAAAAAGACACCGCCGGGCTTCAACACGCGCCGGACCTCGGCATGCGCCGCGCCCTTGTCGGGAAAGAACATCACGCCGAACTGGCAGACGACGGCGTCGAACTTGGCGTCGGCGAACGGCAACTGCATGGCGTCGGCCTGGCGCCATTGAACCTTGCGCGCGGTGCCGATCTGCGCCGCGATGTCGATCATTCCCGGGTTGAGGTCGGTGGCGACGATCGCCGCCGAGGCGGGCAAGCGCGACGCGATCGCGCGGGTCACGACTCCCGTCCCGGCGGCGATCTCGAGAATGCGGGAAGGTGATCGCAACGCCAGCCGTTGCGCCAGGTCCTCGGCGTACGGGGCGAAGATCAGCGGGACGAGGTACTCGTCGTAGAGGCGCGGGATGGAGCCCGCGAAGATCTTGTCGAGTCCGGAGGGCATCGCGCGTGTCGCGCTCTCGCGAGCGCGAGCCGAACCTCGCGCCGCCTCAGGAGTTCGCGAGGTTGAAGTAGCGCGCCTCGAGCGCCTTGGCGCTGGTCAGGCGAAGCCTGACCAGAACGCGCTCCCAGAATGTCAAGGGCTGGATCGTTCCGCTCGGCAGGACCAGCACCGCGCCGAGGATCGGCTCGTCTTCGATGCGGGATTCCTTGTACTCGCGCGTGTCGCTCATGCTGGCTCCTGGATCGCTCTGACCGAGCTGTTTTTCCAATGTAACAGAGTGTGTTCACAGCGCTCCACCGCTCGTCGGATCGTCACATCGTCCTACTCAGCACGACGAACGCATAGGTGATGAATGCGATCCAGGCGACCGTGAACAGGATCGTCCGCGCCTTGAGCAGCCCGATGCCGCTGATGTGGACCACCGCGTGCGCCAGGCGCGCAAGGAAGTAGATGGCCGCGCAGGCCACGGTGACCGGCGTCGAGATCCCGGCGACGTGCGCGATCAGCACCACCGCAGCGAACGGCGCGAAGTTCTCGACCGCGTTCACGTGCGCCCGGTTGGCGCGGTCAACCCACGCCGGCAGCGGCGAAGTCGGCGCCACCCTGTAGGCCTCGTCGGCGAGGACGCCGCGCGACGTCACATAGCCGATCACGACCGGGATCCAGAGCACCCCCGTGAGGATAGCGGTGAGCAACAGGTAGAACAGCTCGATCTTCATGAGGTCTCCCCGATGTGATGGTGGCGTAGCGTAGTCCTGCCGACGGCGACTGTCGAAGCGTTTGGCGCAGCGCCGCTGCTCTGGGGTTCTCCCGGCTGCCCGCCGGTTCGCGCCGCGCCGAAACTAGCCGGATGCAACTTCGGCTCGAGGGCGTGAGCAAGCACTGGGGCACGGCGAAGGCGCGGTCGCTGACGGTCGGCCTGCAGGTGTTCTCGTCGACCGACCAGGGGGTCGACTGGTCGATCATCACCGTCGCGACGCTGATGACGTCGGCACCGATCCTGGTCGGCTTCCTGCTGTTCCAGCGCCAGTTCGTCCAGTCGTTCATGCGCGCGGGCATTCGCTGACGCCGGACAATCGCTCTCGAGGATTGCGCGATGAAGCTCGTCACCTGGAACGTCCAGTGGTGCCTCGGCTGCGACGGCCGCGTCGACCCCCGCCGGATCGTCGATGAAGCGCGCGCATTCGCCGACTTCGACGTCCTCTGCCTGCAGGAGGTCGCCGCCAACTTCGGGACGCTGAAGGGCAGCCGCGGCGAGGACCAGTTCGCGCTCATCGCTTCGCTGCTGCCCGGCTTCGCCGCGGTCGCCGGCACGCCGGTCGACATCGCTGCGCCCGACGGCACGCGCCGTATCTTCGGCAACATGATCCTGAGCCGCCTGCCTGTCGCGCAGGCGATGCGCGTGCAGCTGCCCTGGCCGGCCGACCCGGCCGTGCGCAGCATGCCGAGGATGCTCCTCGAGGCGGTCGTGCAGAGGCCGTCCGGAGCGCTCCGCATCATGACGACGCACCTCGAGTACTACTCGCGGCAACAGCGGGCAGTGCAGGTCGGGGCGCTGCGCGCGCACC
>JBBRHT010000223.1:0-3747 GCA_038222295.1 Lysobacterales bacterium | reverse complement strand
GTCCATGCTCGCGAACCCACGGTTGCTGGTGCCGCCACCACGGGTGTTGTCGCCGCTCGACTGGTTCCGGTTCGCCATCTTGATTGTCTCCTCTGCGATCAACAGTGCAGGCTTGCACCACCTCAGTCCAGGTACGACCTGTTCTGATGGGAGAAAATGTAAACGTGCGCGCGTTAGTCGAACGGCCATGAGTCGTTAAACAATGGATCACGCGCTTGAATAGTTCAGCGAAAAATGTTTTCGCTATGCAGGAAGTGTTTTCCGCGACGCAACGCGCGATGGTTTTCGCTTCGCTGCTGTCGGCTTCGTTCGCCGGGCTGGCTTGCTGGTGTCCTTGCTTGCTGACTGCGCCACAATTGCTTTGTTCGCCGAGTTCAGCGTGATCCACGTCGGGGCGTGATCGCTCGCGCCGGGAAGTCCACGCACCCACCGATCGACACCCGCGTCGCGCAGTCGTGGCGCAAGCTCTGCATTGAGCAGCAGGTGATCGATGCGCAAGCCCGAGTCATGTTCCCAGTGCTGCCGGAAATAATCCCAGAAGGTGAAGATCTTTTCGTCCGGATGCAGGGCGCGCAACGAATCGGTCCAGCCCTGTGCCAGCAGGCGCGCGTAGCATTCGCGGCTCTCGGGCTGCAACAACGCATCCTTGCGCCACGAGCGCGGGTTGTAGATGTCGAGTTCGTCGGTCGGCACCACGTTGTAATCGCCGCAGAGCACGGCGGGATGGCCGTTGTCGACGAGCGTCGCCGCGTGCCGGATCAGCCGATCGAACCATTTCAGCTTGTAGTCGAACTTGGGCCCGGGTTGCGGGTTGCCATTGGGCAGGTACAGGCAGCCGACGATGACGCCATGTGCCGCGGCTTCGATGTAACGGCTATGGGAGTCGTCGGGATCGCCCGGCAGGCCGCGTCGACTTTCGACCGGGTCGGCGCCCCTGGCGAGGATCGCCACCCCATTCCACGAGCGCTGCCCGTGCCAGATGGCGCCGTATCCGGCGGCGCGGATGGCGTCGATCGGGAAGGCATCATCCGGTGCCTTGAGCTCCTGCAGGCAGGCAACGTCTGGCTGCTCCTTGTCCAGCCATTGCAGCAGCGGCGCGAGGCGCGAGCGGATCCCGTTGACGTTGAACGTGGCGATCTTGAGCGTGGGCATGGGCCGAATCCTGTTCAGCGCCGCGTGCATGGCAGGTGAGTCGCGCTGATGCGCGGTTCGCACGGTGCTCCTTAAGCTGTGCACCCATGGCAAGACGCATCGATCCACGCGAACCCGGAAACCGCGGACCCAGTCGCGGGCGCTGCTTCCTGTATGTGCTCCCTTGCGCGTACGAGGATCTCCTGAAGCTAGGATTCTCGCGCGACCCGGTCGATCGCATGCAGGCATTGCATCCGCGCTGGTTCGAATTCTTCGACCTCGACCGGGGCTTCCTCATCGAGGCGGAAACCGTGCGCGATGCGCGCGACATGGAGCTTGGCCTGGGCAATGCCATTGCCGAGCACAACGCTCCCGCACCGTTGGTCGTCCGCAGGCAGGCAGCGGGGCACACCGAATGGTATCGCGGCGCCTATGCGTTGCTGGAGCAATCGGCCGGGATGCTGGCCGCGGGTGGATACGTGATGCATGCGCCCTTGCGCCATTGGGCGCGCGACGCGCTGCTGGCTGGCAATGACCGCCTGTTCGCCTGGACCGCGGCGATGCTCGGCCCCGACGAACTCGAACTGCCTGGCAGCGTCACCCCCAACCAGCGCACGGTGCGCGATGCGCTCGACGCGCGCGTTGCACTGGGGCTGGCGGTTGCACCGTGGCTACCCGATGCCGTCCTGCGCTGGTATCGCAGCGCCACCGATTACCTGGTCGACGGGGGCGAAGGCAACACGGCGGACAGCTGACACCGCCGTCGCACGGGTCGCATTGCTCACGTACGCTTGGCGTCGTGACATGGTCTTCACGCCATCGCTTGTCCTCGGATGTCCGAGTCCTGCCCGCGGGAGCTGGCAGGTCACGGGCACTGGCGTGGCTGCTGGTGCTGGCCAGTTGCCTGCCGTGGATGGTCGCGTCGGCTTCGGCACTGGGCCTGGAGGGCGGCTGGCGCCCGGCGACACCCCAGGCTGGTGGACAGGAAGCCCCGCTGCGCCGGTTCGATCCCGCGCGGTTGCAGGCATTTCCCGCAGACGAGGCCGGAATCTCGATCGAGCTGCGGCCCGCCAAGGGCGCCTGGCCGCCGGGTGACTGGGTGTTGCAGGCGCGATCGCCCGGCCTGCAGGCATTGACGTACTTCCCGCCCGGCGCGACCGCAGGCCAGCGCGCGCAGTTCGGCCGCGCCGAAGCCGACGCGTGGCCTGCGCACGACGGACTGGTATTCCCGCTCCACGAGATGCCCGCGGGCGCCGAGCCATTGCGACTCCAGGTCGACGCGGACCGGGTGATCGCGGCGCCAATGACCTTTGCCGTATTGCCCGTTGCCGAGTACCTGCACGCCGACGCGCGCTGGCTGGCGTTTGCGAGCGCCTGCCTCGCGGTGATGGCGGCGATGGCGCTGATGGCGCTGGTCTTCGCGGTGGAGCTGCGCGACGTCACCTTCGCCTGGTACGCCGTGTTCGTCATCGCCTACGCGCTGATCCTGTCCATCCAGTCCGGGTACGTGGACGACCCGCTGGCCTGGCAATGGGTGGCCGAGGCGCCGCGGTTGTGGGGCCGGATCGCGACGACGGTATCGTTGGTGGCAGCGATCCTCTTCCTGGATCGCTTTGCAGACGTGGGCCGCCATGCGCCGGGTGGCCGCCGGCTGCTGCTCGGGTTCGCCGGATTGACAACCGTGCTGTCCCTGCTGGGGCTGGTGCCGGCGCTCGCGCCGCTGGCGCGGATGCTGATCAATCCGCTGCTGATCCTCGGCGGCCCGGTCATCGTGGCGGTGGCGGCACTGGTTGCCTGGCGCGGCTCGCGCTACGCGATCTTCTATCTCGTCGGCTGGATTCCGCTGCTCACGGTGACCGTGCTGGGCAGCCTGCAACTCTACGGACTGTTCGCGGACTGGACCTGGACCGGTGATGCGGCGCTGGGGGCGGGGGCCTTCGACGCGTTGGTGCTGTCGCTGGGCCTCGCGAATCGCAGCCTCGCCTTGCGTCGCGACCGCGACCGCGCCCGGCGCCTGGCCGACGTCGATTCACTGACCGGCCTGTGGAATCGCCGCGCCTGGAGCGAGCGGCTGGCCGTGCTGGAGGAATCGGCCCGCCGCATCCGCCGGCCGCTGTCGCTGCTGTTCCTGGACCTGGACCATTTCAAGGAGCTCAACGACCTGCATGGCCACGCGGCCGGTGATACCGCGCTGCGCCTGGTCGCCGATCTCATGCGGCGCGTGCTGCGCAACCGCGAGCAGATCGGCCGCTATGGCGGCGAGGAATTCGTCGTCTCCTTGCCGGGCGCGGACGCGGCGCAGGCCATGCAGGTGGCTGAGCGCATCCGCCAGCAACTGCAGCAGATGGCGACGTCCAAAGGGACAGCCGACCAGATCGTGCCGACAGCCAGCATCGGCGTGGCCACACTGCGTCCGGGCGAGGACACCCGCGCGTTGATCCACCGCGCGGACGCGGCGATGTATGCGGCAAAGGCCGCAGGTCGAAATCGGGTGGTGCAGGCGGTCGAACCGGGGGCGGCGGCATGACGCGCGACGCAGGCGAGGCCGCCACCCAACCACTCGACACCGCCGCGCTGCTGGTCGGCTTCGACACGCCGCGCCTGCACCTGCGGCCG
>JBBRHT010000222.1:0-3758 GCA_038222295.1 Lysobacterales bacterium | reverse complement strand
CGATGCGGCGCTATATTGGGTGAAGGAGCACGGACGCGACGGTTGGGCGGCGTTCCGGCCCACACCATTGACCGACATGTCGACGTTGATGCGCGACCTGCAGCAGGGGGCCGATCTAGCGCGCAGTGGCCACCTGCAATTGTTGACATCCCTCGACACGACCGACCCGGTGGATCCATGACATGCCCATGAAGCCGCTGGCGCGGGATGTCGTGCATGCACTGGTGTTCGTCGCCGGTTACGTCGCCTGCGCGGCCTATGCATGGCTCTTCATTGCCCGACCGAGCGACATCGCGCTCTACTGGCCGGCGTCGGGCCTGGCGCTTGCGCTGGTGGTGATGCATGGGCCGAGATGGGCGCTGCTGGTTCCGTTGGCGATGTGGATCGCGCACCTGGGCTTCCTGCCCGGACGCAATGCCCTGCTGCCGTACGCGTTGGCATCCGGTGCGGCAGGCGCGCTGGCCGGCGGTTGGGTGGCCCGGCGCAAGCCCGTGTTGCGCCCAGGCACGGTCGCGTATGGCTTCCGAATCCTGGAGGGCGGCGCGGTGATGGCCGTGGCCGGCGCGGTCATCGGTGGGCTCGGCATGTGGCGGGCGCAACTCGTGCCGGCCGCCGACGTCATACCGACGCAATTGCGCTGGGCGCTGGGCGACATGCTGGGCATCGCCAGCGTCACTCCGGCGGTGTTGCTGGCGGCTGACTGGTGGCCGCGTCGGCGGCAGTGGCGCCGCGACCATCCCGGCGGACTGGGCGAGAGCCTGCTGTGGAATATCTCGCTGGTCGCCAGCTTCCTGCTGATGGCCTGGGGCATGAGCCTGAGCCGCGACTTCGCGCTCGGCCTGTCGAGCCTGCCGCTGGCGGTGGCGCTGTGGAGCGCTTTGAGATTCACGCCGCTGCGCACTGCGGTGTCGGTCCTGCTGACCGTGGCCCTGATCACGGGGTTCGCCAGCCTGGGCCTGGCAGGCTTCCACCCCGCGCAGCGCACGCTGGAGGTCGCGATCCTGCTGATCTACCTGTGCCTGCTCGCGATCCTGCCGATGGTGTTGGCCATGACGGTCAACGAGCACCGCGCCGTGGCGCGCAGCCTGTTGCGCCGTGCCACGACCGATGCGCTCAGCGGCCTGCCCAATCGTGCCCAGTTCGAGGCCCACGTCCGCCTGGCGCTGCGCGATCCGGCCAACGCTCCGCTGGCCCTGGCCTACCTCGACCTGGACAACCTCAAGCTCGTCAACGACACCGCCAGCCACCAGGTCGGCGATGCGCTGATCCAGGCCGTCGCCGCGTCCTTGCGCGCGCAGATGCGCCCGGGCGACCTGCTGGGTCACCTCGGTGGCGACGAGTTCGTGGTGCTGCTCCACAACGCGACGCCGACCATCGCGCGCGAGCGGGCCCAAGGCCTGCTGCATGCCGTCGACAACAGCCGCCACCAGGTCGGCGACGAGCAGTACGGCACGACCGCGAGCATCGGGCTGGTGCCGTTCCAGCCCGAACAGGTGGAGTTCGCCGAAGTACTCTCGCAAGCCGATGCCGCCTGCTTTAGCGCGAAGGAGCTCGGCGGCGACAGGGTCAGCTTGGCGGGTGCGAGGAGTGGTTCGGCATCCGACCCAACGACCGGGATGCGCTGGACGGTGCGCATCCGCGAGGCGCTCCAGCACCACGGTTTCGTCCTGTACGCGCAGTCGATCGCGCCGCTGCACGCGTCGATGGAGTCGGGCGCGCATTTCGAATTGCTGCTGCGCATGCGCGACCATCGCGGCGGCACCCTGCACCTGCCCGATCGCTTCATCCCCGCGGCCGAACGCTTCCAGCTTGCCGTCAAGATCGATCGCGAGGTCGTGCGGCTGGCGCTGGACCGGCTGGAGGAATCCCCCCGAGCCGCGGCCGACGTGGCGATGTGCGCGATCAACCTGTCGGCTTCCGCGCTGCTGGACGAAGGCTTCGTCGGCTTCGTCGCCGAGCGCCTGCACCGCAGCTCGTTCCCCGCCAACCGGCTGTGCTTCGAGATCACCGAGACCAGCGCCATGCGCGATCCTGCGCGTGCGCAACGCGTCATCGACGACCTGCGCAGCCTGGGCTGCCGCTTCGCGCTGGACGATTTCGGGACGGGCTTCTGCTCCTTCGGCCACCTGCGCGCGCTGGACGTCGACTTCATCAAGATCGACGGCAGCTTCGTGCGCGACATGGAGACCTCGCCGCTGGCGGCCGAGGTCGTGAGCTCGATCGCGCGCATCGCCCACCTGTTGAACAAGCGGACGATCGCCGAACACACCGAAACCGAATCGGTGCGGTCCGCGCTGTCCGCACTGGGGGTCGACTACGCGCAAGGCTACGCCATCGACCGCCCGCAGCCCTTCGACGCCTACCTGGCGGCGATGGCGGGGATTCGCTCCAGCGTCGACTGAACCGGGAACAGTGCGATCCGCGCCACGTCATCGAGCAGGGCTGCCGCAGTCACCTCGACGCCGGCGCCCGGCCCCTGGATGAGCAACGACTGATGGCGGTAGCGGCAACTGCGGATCGCGACGCAGTTGTCGGTTCCCTCGCCGCCGCACAGCGGATGCCCGACCGGCAAGTCGCGCAGCCCGACAGCCGCCTGGCAGGTGCCATCGTCGGCAACCTCCAGATGGGCCGCGAAGCGCAACTGCATGCCGTCGCGCCTGGCATGACGCAGTCGCGCGTCCATCGCGGCATCCAGTGATGGCCAGTGCGCGTCGACCGCATCCGCCGTGATTGCCGCCAGGCCGGGGGGCACCAGCGATTCCACGCACACGTGGCGCGATTCCAGCGGTAGGCCCAGTGCCCGGGCCAGGATGAGCAGCTTGCGCCGGACGTCCTCGCCGCTCAGGTCGATGCGCGGATCCGGCTCGGTGTAGCCGCCTGCGCGCGCCTGGCGCAGCAATGCCGAGAACGGCTGCGATCCGTCGAAATTGCGGAACAGCCACGCCAGCGATCCCGACAGCACTCCTGCCACTGCGTGGACGCGATCGCCTCCCGCCAACAGTGCGCGCAGCGAACGCAACACCGGCAACCCCGCTCCGACCGTTGCGCTGTCCCCGTAGAGGGAGCCCGAGCCGGCCTGCGCGCGTTCGATCGCTGTCGCCCGTCGCAGCGCCGTGCCAGCGCCGAGCTTGTTTGCTGTCACGACATGGATGCCGCGCGCCAGCCACCGGGCATGGCACGCGGCGATCGCGTCGCTGGCGGTGGCATCGACGAGGATGTCGCCGGCAACCAATCCGCAATCGTGCGTCGCAGGACATCGCAACGATGGCGGCAAGCCGGCGACCGCGTCGAATGCGCGCAGCGCGTTGTCCTCGCACCCGATGGAGCCGCGCGAGTTGCCGATGAATGCCAGCCGTGGAAGCGCGGCGCCATCAGCAAGCAGGCACAGGTAACGATGCACGAAAGCCCGTCCCACGCCGCCTGTCCCCAGCAGCGCCAGGCGAGCCGGGCCGGCGATGGGGTCGGGACAGGGACGGCGGGAAGATCGCTGCGCGATCGCGCTCATGCCCCCGCGCCCGCTTGTTCGCCAGCGCGGGCATGCCTGCTCGCGCGACACAATCCCGCATGCAGGTCCGCCTTCAGGTCGTCCAGCGCTTCGATGCCGACCGACAGGCGCAACAATCCGTCCGTGATCCCGGCCTGCGCGCGGGCCAGCGGTGTCATTGCCGCGTGGGTCATGGTCGCCGGATGGGCGATCAGGCTCTCGACCCCGCCCAGCGACTCGGCCAGGGTGAAACAGCGCAATCCATCCACGAACG
>JBBRHT010000221.1:0-3766 GCA_038222295.1 Lysobacterales bacterium | reverse complement strand
GCCGCATTCTCGAATGCGGTGATGTCCTTCTGGTGATCGGCCACCATCGCATCGGCGTAGGCGCGGTCCAGGTCCGCGCCGGTCTTGCCCTGGACCGTGCTGTCGATTTCGCCCGTCGGGACGGCGACGGCGCTGCCCGCCGCGGCCTGCACCTTCTTGTCATAGGCCTGGTGATCGCTCGCGATCTTGTTGGCGACACGCTTCACGTCGGCACTGGCGCTCTGGGAAGCGACCATCTGGCCAGTCACGATCTCCTTCTGGTCGCCTTTCATCGCCTGCGCGTAGAACTGCGCATCGCTGATCGGACCCGAGGAGATTTCTGTTTCAGCCGCCGCCGGCGTGCCCATTCCAGTGGCGGTTTCGCCACTCATCGGTGTCGCGGTCGTGGCCGTCGTTGCTGGCGCTCCCATGCCGGTGGCGTCACTGGGCATTGCGCCGGGTTCGGTACCCATCTCCGAAGCAGTCGCCGGCGCCGGTTCCATCGTCGTGGCCGAGGCGGCGGGCGCCCCGATCTCGGTCGACTCGTTGCGCTTGCAGCCGGCGGTGGCGATCAAGAGCGATCCGCCCACGATCAGGGCCGCTGCCAAATGCGATGTCCGGAACGTCAATAACGTCTTCATTGCTGCTCTCCTTGCGCACGCGCCTCCGGGCACTGCGCGTTGATGGAACATCCGTGCGGGGGTGGGGTGAAGGATCGGGCCGGGGTTGCAGGACGGCCGGACCTAGGGTTGGTCAGGCGGGTTGGGCGGGGTGTCGCCAACCGGGTTCTTGTCCTCGCCAGTCGTGCTGCCGGTGGCGCTGGGCGGGTTGTTCCCATCCTTGCTGTCGGCATTGGTCATTCCAGTTCCACTGGTGGTGGGCGGCATTCCCATGGTGTCGCTCGGCGGCGAGGTGGCGTCGGTGGACGACATGTCGCTCGTCCTGTCGGGGCCCATTTCGGAATCGGCGTTGCCCATCGTCGTGGCGGGGGCAGTGGAAGGCGCCTTCGTCGCCGTCGCGCTGCCCGCGGTAGTGTCGGCTGCGCCGGTGGCGGCATCGGTGGCGGCAGGCGTGCTTGCCGGCGCGACCGTGGTGTCGGCCGTGCGCTCCGATGACCGGTTGCAGCCCGACAGCAGGGCCGACCCCGCGAGCAGTGCGCCCGCCAGGGTCGTGAAGGTGATGGTCGTGTTGGCTTTCATGTGGGGTCTCCGTTGTGTCGCTGGAGCGACCGGCCGTTTGCGGCCGGCCGCCATGCGCCGTCGGGATCAGTGCCCGGTGCTTGTGCCACCGGAGCGGGTGCTCGGTGAGCCCGCACCGGTGGACGCCGACGTACTGGCGCCCGAACCGGTGGAGCCGCTGCTGCCCTGCGTTGACGAAGTGCCGGATGCCCCGCTTGCGCCAAGGCCTGAGCTGGATGCACGGCTGCCACCCGAGCTTGCGCTGGACGATTCCTGCTGTTGCTGCACCCGGGTCTGGTTGTGGACGTCGCGCACGCCGCTGCAGCCTTCGGCGATGTCTTCGGCGCGATGCTTCATCCAGCGTTGCTCGACGGTTCCTGTGAGCGTGGCGACGCCATTGCTTACCTCCACCGTCAGCTCGCGCGCGTCGATGTCGTCGGCGTCGGTCAAGCGCTCGTTGATGTCCTCGCGGATGCGTTCATCGGAGCGCGAGTAGTTCTTCGGCCCCAGGCCGCGGTGACCGGAACGCATTCCGGGGCTGTAGTCCTGCTGTCCGTATTGCTGTCCGCTGGCCTGCTCGCCGAAACGCTCCTCGTTGGGCGCATGCCACTGCTGGCCGCTGCCCGATTGACGCAGTCCGGGCTCGCGGCCGCCGTACTGCGAGCGATCGAGGGACTCGCCGTAGGGGTAGCGCCGCGCACCGAGGCTCCCCTCCGGGCCGTGCTGCTGTTGTGGACCGAATCGGCGCGAGGCGCCCAACTGGCCTGAACCCTGGAAGCCCGACCCGTAGGTCTGTGAGCCGGCCCCAATCGATGGATACCCGCCCTCGTAACCCTGGCCCGCAATATCCGGCCGCCCATAGCCTTGCGTGCCGTAGCCTTCCGGGCCGAATCCCTGTGCGCCTGCGCCGCTTTGCGCGCCATATCCCTGCGCCAGGTAGGACTCGCTGTATCCATGGGCTTCGGGTTCGTATGCACGTTCGCCGAAGCCCCCCCCCGATTGTTGGCCGTGTCCGGCAGCGGATCCCATCTGCTGCGCGCCATGACCCGGGGTGTAATTGCGCGAGCTCAACCCGCCCTGCATGTCGCGGTCCCGGCCTTCGCGGTCGCGCATCTGCTGCTCGTGAGGCTGGCTGTCCTGGCGGGGGTGCTGTGTGTATTGCTTCTCGTCAAAATCGCGCTCGTTGCGGTTGCTCATGTGGTTGCTCCTTTCTTCGACCCAGTTCAGGGCGTTGTGTGCCCATTGCGATCCCATCCGCAGCACATCGCGGGCCGCGGCCTTGAGTTCCCTTGCAGCTGAAGCAGCGGGTTGGTCCTGCACGGTTCAGTCCTCGAGGTGATGACCACAAGACACAATCGCAATTCCCGTGCCATCGGCCGGGACGGTCGCCTGGGTGCACGCATGAGCTCGACTTCGTCCGATGCGGGTGCGCGCCGAATGGATTTTTCACGCCTGCTTGATTCATTGCGGAAGAACGGCGCACGCAGGGATGAAATGTTTTCCTCGACAGGAAAATTCGTCCGGCTGGCCGGGGTAGCGAGCCCCGCAGCAACGCGGCATTGCGGTTGGCACGAAGGTTGCTGCTGCTTCCGCATGGAGCCTTCGGGTTCCATCTCCCCCCACCCACCGAGAAGGAGCACGACGTGCCCAACCGCAAGAACAACCAGGACCAGGGAGGCCGCGAGGGACAGCACCGCGAGCAGCCCTCGCAGGCCGTCAGTCGCCAGGCCAAGGTTCGCGGCTTTGCCGCCATGAATCCCGAGCAGCAGCGCGAGATCGCCAGCGAGGGCGGACGGGCGGCGCACGCCAGCGGCCATGCGCACGAGTTCACCTCCGAGGAAGCGCGAGCAGCCGGCCGCAAGGGCGGCGAGGCCCGCAGTCACAACACGCAAAGCAGGACTGCCGGCGCCGATCGCGACATCCAGGACGCAAGCGAAGGCCAGCGTGGCGGCCGCGGGCGAACCGGTCACTGACGCCGCCAGTCCACACCACCAGCAGCCGACCGCAATCGCATTGGAGGACGCAAATGGATGGAAGCGGCCTGACCGGGGCGGTCATGATCGACATCGATGCGGAGTTGTCGTGCTGGCGCCAGCTGGAATGCACGGCGACCAGCGAACTGGTGTTCCTCTTCCACGAGTGGGAGCCCGCGATCCGCGTCGGCATCCACGCCTACCTGACTTATCCGGACTGCGAATTCGACAGCATCGAGCCGGTGATCCTGGCTGCCTACCAGCGGATCCGCGGTCGCTCGCGCATCCCCTGGTCGCGCGCCGAACCCGCCGCGCGACGGGTCTGGCAGAAGTTGCGTGACGACGGCCAAGCGCCGCCGCGCTGGGAGGACGGCGCGGTCTCCATGGCGCCAGCCGCCATGGTGCGTGCCTAGGGGCTAGGAACGACCCCCGGCGCCCGTCGGCACCCCCGGTGACGCGGCCGGCCGGGAAGCGCCATGTTTCATGCGCCCCAGTTGGTTGTGGATGGTGCGGGTGCTGACTCCCAGTGCAGCTGCCGTGGCGCACTTGTCGCCATCGAAGTGTTCCAGCGTCTTCATCAGCATCGCCGTTTCCATTTCCGCGAAGCTCATGCCGACGCGGAAGACGAGTTGCGTG
>JBBRHT010000220.1:0-3780 GCA_038222295.1 Lysobacterales bacterium | reverse complement strand
TCGATCGTGGAGATCGCGGCATCGTTGCTGCCGGCCTTGTACTGCGCGTAGGCCGTCTCGACCATCGCCTGCTCGGTGTACGACCCGTACGGGTACTGCGCGATCAGGCGCTTGTAGACGATGATGGCGCCCTTCGCTTTGGAGCGCTCCATCTGCTTGTGGCCCTTGGCCTACAGCTGATCGGCCGGCACGCCCTCGTTGGCGTCCTTGTGGTCGCGCTTGAAGATGCCCTTGACGGAGGAGCAGCCGGAGACGGCAAACGCCGCCACCAGGACGAGCAGCAACAGCGACGACAGGCGACGCGCGAACGGCAAACGCTGCATGGAGATGCTCGGGGAAGGCAAACGTGGGGTCATGGGGCTGGGACGAAGGCGCCGGAGGCACGAAGCGCCGATAATAGCAGCCGGAGGCCCGCCTCCCTTAACCTTCCGGAGTTCCCCCCCGCAATGCCTGCTTCGTCGTCCGACGCCACCGAAACCCGCGCAGCCTGCGTCCCTGACGCCGCCTCCGGCCGTCGGTTCGATGCGGTGGTGGCCGAACTCTTCCCTGAATTCTCGCGGTCCCGGCTGAGCCTGTGGATCAAGTCCGGCGACCTGCTGCTCGACGGCCGCACCGTGCGCGGACGCGAGCTGGTCCGGGGTGGCGAGGCCGTGTCGCTCACCGCCGTGCTCGACGTCCAGACCCGGGCCGAGCCCGAGGACATCGCCCTGGACGTGCTGTACGAGGACGCGCAGGTCATCGTGTTGAACAAGCCGGCCGGGCTGGTGGTGCACCCGGGCGCGGGCAATCCGACCGGCACCCTGGTCAACGCATTGCTGCACCGGGATCCGTCGCTGGAGGCGCTGCCGCGCGCCGGCATCGTCCATCGCCTGGACAAGGACACTTCCGGCGTCATGGTCGTCGCGCGCACCTTGCAGGCGCATGCGGCGCTGGTGGCGCAGTTGTCCGCGCGCGGCGTGCATCGCCAGTACCTGGCCATCGTCGTCGGCGCATTGGTGTCCGGCGGCACCGCCACCGGTGCGATCGAGCGCCATCCGCACGATCGCATCCGCATGGCGGTGCGCGACGACGGCCGCGATGCCGTCACCCACTACCGCCTGCGCGAACGCTTCCGCGCGCACACGGCGCTCGAGTGCCGGCTGGAGACCGGCCGCACGCACCAGATCCGCGTGCACATGGCGCATCTCAAGCATCCGATCGTGGGCGATCCGGTGTACGGCGGTTCGCTGAAGTTGCCCAAGGGTGCGACGCCCGAGCTGATCGAGGCGCTGCGCGGTTTCCGGCGCCAGGCGCTGCATGCCGAGACGCTGGAATTCCTGCATCCGACGACGGCCGAGCCGGTGCGTTGCAGCGCGCCCGTGCCCGAGGACATGCTGAACCTGCTCAAGGCGCTGCGCGACGACGCCGCCGCGGCGGCGGCACGTCGCTGACGGCCATGCCGGCGCCGGCGGGCCACCGATGAGCGGCACCGCGGTGCTGAAGGCGGACCTGGGCAACATCGCTGGCGTCGCTGCACTGACGACGCTGCGTCGTGGCGCCGGTGTCTCGCAGGCGCCCTTCGACGACTTCAACCTGGGCACGCGTTGCGGCGATGCGCCCGATGCAGTCGCCCGTAATCGAGGGGAACTGGCCGCCCGCTTCGCGCTGCCGGGGGCGCCGCGCTGGCTGCGGCAGGTGCACGGCAACCGCGTCGCCATCGAACCTTCGGGCGACGAGCCTGAAGCCGACGCCGCCATCACCCGGACCAGCGGCGTGGTCCTGGCCATCCTCACCGCAGATTGTCTGCCCGTGGTGCTGGCGGCGCGTGATGGCGGCGAAGTCGCCGTGGCCCACGCCGGCTGGCGTGGACTGGCGGGCGGCGTGCTGGAGGCGACGATTGCCGCGATGCAGGCGTCGCCACGGGACATCGTTGCGTGGATGGGCCCCGCGGCCGGGCCGCAAGCCTACGAGGTCGGCCAGGACGTCTTCGACGCGTTCGCATCAGGCGACCCGCGCGCGGCACGCTCATTCGCCGCCACACGCCCGGGACACTGGCGCGTCGACCTGCCCGCGCTGGCCCGCCGGCGCCTGCTGGCTGCCGGCCTGCAGCACGTCCATGGTGGCGACCTGTGCACGATCTCCGACCCCGCGCAGTTCTTCTCGCACCGGCGCGACCGTGTCACCGGCCGCATGGGGACCCTCGCCTGGCTGGAGTGAATCGCGCTGTCTCAGGCCGCGGCGAGCGCGCCAAGGTAGCTGCGACGCCAGGCGTTGATGTCGTGCCGCTCGAGCGAATCCATCATCGCTCGCCAGCGTTGCTTGCGTTCGGCCAGCGGCATGTCGAATGCCTGGGCGATCGCATCGGCAACGCCGTCGAGGTCGTAGGGATTGACCTGCAGTGCTTCGGGCATTTCGCTCGCCGCGCCGGCAAATCGCGATAGCACCAGCACGCCGGGATTGTCGGGATCCTGCGCGGCGACATATTCCTTCGCCACCAGGTTCATGCCGTCGCGCAAGGGCGTCACCAGGCCGATGTTGGCGGTCCGCAGGAAACCGGTCAGCACGTCGTGCGAAAAATTGCGATTGACGTAGCGCACGGGTGTCCAGTCGGGGGCGGCATGCAGGCCGTTGATGTGCCCGGACAGTCCTTCAAGCTCGCGGCGCAGCGCCTGGTACTCAGGGACCTCACCGCGCGTGGGTGGCGCGATCTGCAGGAAGGTCAGTTTGCCGCGCTGGTCCGGGTGGCGTTCGAGGTGGCGCTCGAATGCGCGAAACCGCTCCGGCAACCCTTTTGAATAATCGAGCCGGTCGACACCGATCACCAGTTGCCTGCCGGTGAGGCTGGCACGCAGCGTCTGCACCGCTGAACGTTTCCACGCGACGGCCGCCTGTCGCGCGATGGTCTTCGTGTCGATGCTGATCGGGAAGGCGCCCGCGCGAAAACGCCGGCCCCCGGCGGTTTCCAGCTGGCCCGGCCCGATCAGGCGGCCACCACCGAACAGGCGCACGTAATCCTGGAACCGCTCCAGGTCGCGCGTCGTCTGGAAGCCGACCAGGTCGTATGACGACAGCGCGGCGAACACCTCGCGATGCGCGGGCAAGGCCGCGAGCAGGTCCGACGATGGCATCGGCACGTGCAGGAAGAAACCGATGCGGTTGTCGACGCCGCGTTCGCGCAGTTCCTGCGCCAGCGGGATGACGTGGTAGTCGTGCACCCAGAGCACGTCGTCCTTGCGCAGTTCGGGAACCAGTCGCTCGGCGAACAGGGCGTTCACGCGCCGATAGGCCGCCCATGTCTCGCGGTTGTAGTCGACAAGGTCCATGCGGAAATGCAGCAGCGGCCACAGCGTGCGGTTGGCGAAGCCGTTGTAGTACGCATCGAAATCGCGATACGACAGGTCCACCGTGCAATAGGTGACATTGCCGTCCTGCTCGACATGGCGTTCGCCGGATTCGCCGCGAACGCGCCGCCCGCTCCAGCCGAACCACATGCCACCGCGCTCGGCGAGCGCCGCGCGCAGGGCCACCGCCAGGCCGCCAGCGCGCTCGTTGTTGTGCGGAAGCGCAACGCGGTTGGAGACGACGACGAGGCGGCTCATCGGCGCGCCCGCATGAGTGGTAGCGGCTGGCGGCGCAAGGCGGCGGTCACGTCGCGTCCTGCCAGGGCCGGCTGAGGCGCATCGCCGCGATGATCAAGCCGACGTGCGAATACGTCTGCGGGAAATTCCCCCAGGCCTCGCCATCGTCGAAGGCGAGGTCCTCCGACAGCAGGCCCAGGTGGTTGCGACGCGTCAGCAGCCG
>JBBRHT010000219.1:0-3783 GCA_038222295.1 Lysobacterales bacterium | reverse complement strand
GTTCGATCAACGAGGGCGGTGAGTTGGGTTATTCCCTCGCGCACGCCTATGGCGCCGCATTCGACAACCCGGACCTGATCGTTGCCTGCGTGATCGGCGACGGCGAGGCGGAAACCGGCCCGCTAGCGGCGAGCTGGCATTCCAACAAGTTCATCAATCCGGCGCGCGATGGCGTCGTGCTGCCGATCCTGCATCTCAACGGATTCAAGATCGCCAACCCCGCTGTCCTTGCCCGCATCGGCAATGCGGAGCTGGCTGAGCTGATGCGCGGTTATGGACACCAGCCGTACTTCGTCGAAGGCGACGATCCAGCGACCATGCATCGCGAATTCGCACGGACGCTGGACCAGGTGCTGTTTGACATCCGTGGCATCCAGGCGGCTGCGCGCGTTCCTGGTGCGACGCCTGTGCGGCCACGCTGGCCGATGATCGTGCTGCGGTCACCCAAGGGCTGGACCGGGCCGAAAGTGGTCGATGGCCTGCCGGTGGAAGGCACGTGGCGCGCCCACCAGGTACCGCTGGAGGATTTCGACAAGCCCGGCCACCTGCAGCAACTCGACACGTGGATGCGCAGTTACGCCCCGCATGAGTTGTTCGACGCCGACGGTCGCTTTCGCGAGGAGTTCGCATCGCTGGCGCCCGTCGGCCAGCGCCGCATGGGTGCCAATCCCCATGCCAACGGTGGCGCATTGCTGGTGCCGCTGGAGATGCCCGACGTGCACGACTTCGCCGTGGACGTGCCGGCGCCGGGCACGGTGAGCGCCGAAGCCACGCGCGTGCTCGGCGGCTTCCTCGCACAGGTCATGAGCGGCAACGACGCGCAGAAAAACTTCCGCCTGTTCGGGCCGGACGAGACGGCGTCCAACCGCCTGGGCGCGGTGATCGACGCCAGCGGCAAGACATGGATGGCCGACATCGAACCGGTGGACATGAACCTGTCTGCGAGCGGCCGCGTCATGGAAGTCCTCAGCGAGCACCTGTGCGAGGGCTGGCTGGAAGGCTACCTGCTGACTGGCCGCCACGGCCTGTTCTCCTGCTACGAAGCCTTCATCCACATCATTGATTCGATGTTCAACCAACACGCCAAATGGCTGAAGGTGTCGCGCGAACTGGCATGGCGCAGGCCAATCGCATCGCTCAATTACCTGCTGACGTCGCATGTGTGGCAACAGGACCACAACGGCTTCTCGCACCAGGATCCGGGTTTCATCGACCACGTCGCCAACAAGAAGGCCGAGGTCGTCCGGATCTACCTCGCGCCAGATGCCAACTGCCTGCTGGCAGTGTCCGACCACTGCCTGCGCAGCCGCGACTACATCAACGTGATCGTCGCCGGCAAGGCGCCGGCATGGCAGTGGCTGGACATCGAATCCGCCATCCGCCACTGCGATGCCGGAGCGGGCATCTGGGAATGGGCGGGCAATGACGGTGGCGATCCGGACATCGTCATGGCCTGCGCAGGGGATGTGCCGACGCTGGAAACGCTTGCCGCGGTCACGCTGTTGCACGAGTACGAGCCCGACCTGCGCATCCGCGTGGTCAATGTCGTCGACCTGCTGGCGCTGCAGCCGGCGAGCGAGCATCCGCACGGATTGAGCGACGAGGCATTCGACGCGATGTTCACCGGCGATCGGCCGATCGTTTTCGCGTTCCATGGCTATCCGGGCCTGATCCACCGGCTCACGTACCGGCGTCGAGGCCACGACAACCTGCACGTGCGTGGCTACAAGGAGGAGGGCACCACGACGACGCGCTTCGACATGGTCGTGCTCAACAACATCGATCGTTACCAGTTGGCGTTGGACGCCATCCGGCGGGTGCCGCGCCTGCACGGTCATGTCGAGGCCGCCACGCAACGCTACCGGGACACCATCGCCCGCCATCGTGCCTACGTCAGCGAACATGGCGAGGACATGCCGGAGGTTCTCGACTGGCATTGGCGGGCGCCGTGAGCGCTGCCTCGACGACAGGCGTGCTGGCGCTGAACGCAGGTTCGTCGTCGTTGAAGTTCGGTCTGTTCGCCGTGAATGCAGCGGTCTGTCGTCGCGTCCTGTCGGGGACTGCGGCACTGGAGGGCACATGGGTCGTCCGTGACGACAGCGGCCAGGACATGGGCGGTGGCGGCGCATCAGGCGACCACGCGGACGGCGCGGTCGTGGCGATCACGCGAGTGCTGGAGTCGCGGGGCTTGCCGCAACCCGATGCCATCGGACACCGCATCGTGCACGGCGGACGTGGCCACCGCGACCATGTCGTCGTCGACGATTCGGTGATCCGCCAATTGCAGGACGCGATCGACCTGGCGCCGCTGCATGCGCCTGCATCGATCGAACTGCTGCAGGCCACCCGCGCGCAATTCCCCGATGTGCCCCAGGTGGCATGCCTGGACACGGCGTTCCACCGGACGATGCCCGATGTCGCCCGCACGCTCCCGCTACCCGCCAGCCTTCGCGACCGCGGAATCGAACGCTACGGCTTCCACGGATTGTCGTGCGAGTCCATCGTGCGGCATCTTGGCGAGCGGTTGCCGGCGCGGCTCGTCATTGCGCACCTGGGCCATGGCGCGAGCGTCACGGCAGTCGCCGATGGCCGCTCCATCGACACCAGCATGGGCTTGACTCCAAGTGGCGGGGTGATGATGAGCACCCGCACCGGCGACATCGATCCTGGCCTGATGCTGTATGCCGCACGCGAACTCCACGGCGACTTGGCCGCGCTCGAGACGCTGCTGGACCGGCAGTCGGGCCTGCTGGGTGTGTCCAGCATCAGCGATGACATGCGCAAGTTGCATTCCGCCGCCGCGTCCAGCGCCGACGCCCGGCTCGCGATCGCGATGTTCTGCTACAGCGTGCGCAAGCAGGTGGGCGCAATGGCGGCAGTACTCGGTGGCCTCGACCTGCTGGTTTTCACCGGCGGCATTGGTGAGAACGATCCCCTGGTCCGCGCCGAGATTCGCGCGGGACTGGGCGCCCTGGGCATCGCGCCCCACGACGTCCCATCCCGCGTCAGCGTGTTGCCCTCGCAGGAGGGTGCGCAGATCGCGCGGCATTCCTGGGATCTTGTCCTTGCAACTGGCGACGCGACCCGGGTGGCCCGTCCATCACTATCTGACTGAAGAGCCGACAACATGTCCAACATTCTCGACCAGCGCTGCATCGACACCTTGCGTTTTCTCGCCGTTGACGCGGTGCAGAAGGCCGACAGCGGCCATCCGGGCATGCCGCTCGGCGCAATGCCGATGGCGTACGTGCTGTGGGATCGCTTCCTCAAGCACAACCCGCGCAATCCCGGCTGGACCGATCGCGACCGCTTCGTGCTCTCGGCAGGGCATGGCTCGATGCTGCTGTACGCGCTGCTCCACATGACCGGTTACGACCTCTCGCTGGACGACATCAAGCAGTTCAGGCAGTGGGGCAGCAGGACGCCGGGCCATCCCGAACGTGGGCATACCCCGGGTGTCGAAGTCACCACCGGACCGCTGGGGCAGGGCGTCGGCAACGCCGTCGGCATGGCGATCGCGCAGGCGCAGCTGGCCGCTCGCTACAACCGCCCGGACCACGCTGTCATCGACCATCGCACCTGGGTCATCGCCAGCGACGGTGACCTGATGGAAGGTGTCGCTTCGGAGGCGGCCTCGCTGGCCGGCCATTTGAAACTCGGCAAGTTGATCTGCCTGTATGACGACAACCACGTCACCCTGGCTGCAGGGACCGACATCACCTTTACGGAGGATCGCGGTGCGCGTTTCGCCGCCTACGGCTGGCAGGTGCTGCACGTGGACGA
>JBBRHT010000218.1:0-3791 GCA_038222295.1 Lysobacterales bacterium | reverse complement strand
CCAGCGCAAGAATGACACCGCGATCGACTTGAAGACGCAGGAGTTCGGTGTCTGGGGCGAAGTCGCGTTCTGATCCGATCTGCAGTGCGACCAGGAACGGCGAGTTACGGCTCGCCGTTTTTGTTCGTGGCGGATACCGCTGTCTTGTTCGGATAGCGGCACAGGTCGCGGATGACGCATGCGGCGCAGACAGGCACGCGCGCCTTGCAGACGTAGCGGCCATGCAGGATCAGCCAGTGATGCGCATCGTGCCGGTATTCGGTCGGGACGACCTTGGCCAGCCGATCCTCCACCGCGCGGACCGTGTCCCCGCGCGCCAGGCCGGTGCGGTTTGAAACGCGGAAGATGTGCGTATCGACCGCGATCACGGGCTGGCCGAAAGCGGTATTGAGGACGACGTTCGCAGTCTTGCGGCCAACGCCAGGCAACGCTTCCAGGGCCTCGCGGTCGGCGGGGACTTGCCCGCCGTGGTGTTCGATGAGCAATTGGCAAGTGGCGATGACGTTCCTGGCCTTGGCGTTGAACAGGCCGATGGATGAGATGTACGGCTTGAGGCCTTCCTCGCCCAGCGCCAGCATCGTGCCCGGTGTGCGGGCCACGCGAAACAAGCGTCGCGTGGCCTTGTTCACCGAGACGTCGGCCGCCTGCGCCGACAACATCACCGCGACCAGCAATTCAAACGGGGTCTTGTAGACGAGTTCGGTCGTGGGATGCGGGTTCAACTCGGCCAGGCGCGCGAACAGTTCGCGCACCTCGGCAGGTCGCAGGTCCGGTCCGCGGCGCGGAGCGGCGCGTTTTGAAATGCCACTCACGGGCTTTGACGGCTGGCGGCCTTGTCCCGGGCGCGTGCCAGCGCAGCGGCGGCGGCGGGCGGCAATGATGACGCGGCAGCAGTGTGGGCGGGCGCAGCGTCGCGCGTGGGCGGCATGCGCTGGAGACGTTGTTCCTTCCGTCGCGCCAGTCGTGCTTCGCGTGCGCGGAACCGATCGCGCGCGGCGAGGGCGACAAGGCGTGCGTCGCGTGCGGTGAGCACCATCGCCCGACATGCCTCAGTGCAACCCGGGCAAGCCTCGCTCGCCAGCAATCCCGCCTGCAGCGCGGCGTCCACGTCGTCGATTGCCAATGCGGCGACGATGGCGTGGGCCGAGCCGTCCAGCCGGACCGTGCAGCCGCAGCGGCAGGTCGAGGTCCCCATCAGCTGCCGGAGAAGGCCGGCTTGCGGCGATCCAGGAAAGCGGCGGTACCTTCGCGCATGTCATCGGTGGCGAACATCAGCCCGAATTGCGCGCTTTCGTAGGCAAGCCCTTCTTCGATGGCTGATTCTCCGCCGAAGTTGACGCAGTCCAGGATCCCGCGCAACGCCAGCGGGGCGGCGGCGGCCAGCTGTCCGGCGATCTCCAGCGTGCGGTCTTCGAGTTCACCGGCCGGCACGACGCGGTTGACGATGCCCAGCTGCAGCGCGCGGATCGCATCGACCGGCACGCCCAGCAGGCACAACTCAAGCGTCGCCGCCCGGCCGGCCAGTCGCAGCAGGCGCTGGCTGCCGCCAAATCCTGGGATCAGGCCGAGATTGATTTCCGGCTGGCCGACCCTGGCCGTATCCGCGGCGATGCGCAGGTGGCAGCACATCGCCAGCTCCAGGCCGCCACCGAGCGCGAAGCCATTGATCATCGCGATCACCGGTTTGGGCATGGTTTCGACGGCACGCATCATCCGTTGCCCGCGCTGGGAAAAGTCGCGTCCCTGCACCGGCGTCAGCTTGACCATTTCGGCGATGTCGGCGCCGGCGACGAATGCCTTCGGGCCGGCGCCCGTGAGCACGATGGCGCGGACACCAGCGTCATCCGCGGCCGCCGTGAAGGCGCCATGGAGCGCGTCCAAGGTGGCGGCATTCAGCGCATTGAGCTTGTCGGGACGATTGATGGTGATGATGCGGACGGCGCCGCGGTCGCTGACCTGCAAGGGTGAATCGATCATGAGTGGATTGTCGTCGCTGGGGTGGTCGCCCGGGCCCGCCGGAACTTGTCGGCGCGACCCCGGTCGGAAGGGTGTCGTCAGTGGCGGTTCAGCCCTGCGACCGCTATCCTAGCGCGTCAATGTGTCTTGTCCTGCGGGGCGGCTGAGCCGCCCCGTTCCGCGACAGGACTCCACTCCGGAGGTTGTACCGAATGAAGTTGCGCCTGCTTGCTGCCACGCTCGTGGCCCTGACCCTGACCGGGGGCACAGCCCTTGCCCAGGATACGTCCTCTTCCAAGGGGCAGTTGAGCTACGCCCTGGGATTCCAGTTCGGCAACCAGCTGTTGAGCAGTGGCGAGCCGCTGGACGTCAATACCGTGGTCAAGGCGATGCAGGACGGCTACGCGAAGAAGGCGCCTGCCGTGCCCGTCGATCAGATGAAAACTGCCTACCAGTCGATGATGCAGCGCATGGAGGCCAAGGCCAAGTCGGCCTTTGAAAAGGCTGCGGTCGAGAACAAGACCAAGAGCGACGCCTTCCTTGCCCAGAACAAGTCCAAGCCCGGCGTGAAGGTGCTTCCGAGCGGCGTGCAGTACCGGATCCTGGAAACCGGTACCGGCGCCAAGCCGACGCTTGCGAGCACGGTCGACCTGGAAGTCAGCACGCCGTTCCCGCTGGGCCAGCGTCCGCCGCAGGCACAGGCTCCGCAGAAGACCCCGAGCATGAAGATCAGCCAGATCCCCACCCCCGGCATCCGCGAAGTACTGATGCAGATGCCGGTCGGCTCCAAGTGGGAAATCGTCGTGCCATCCGCGTTCGGCAACGACCCGCGTTCGGACATGCCGCCCAACCTCGCGGCCGTGTACGAAGTGAAGCTGCTGAGCGTCAAGTAAACCAGCCGCCGGATTCAGTCCGGGCCTGGGCAGATCGAACCCGGCTTGCAGGAGCCGGGTTTTTTTTGGAGCGTCCTGTGGGACAGGAATACGTGAAGGACAGCGCGACCCAGGCGCCCATGGCCAGCCCATGCACCGGCGTGTGTCAGTTGGACAGTGACGGCTTGTGCGAAGGCTGCCATCGCAACAGCGCGGAAATCGGCGACTGGATGCAGATGACGGACAGCGAGCGTCGCCGGCTGATGGATTGCGTACTGCCGTTGCGCGCACGGCGAGCGGCAGGATGATCGACGCGATTGCCCGCATCCAGGCGGCGCTGCATCCATTGCAGTCGGTCCCGTCGGGCGAATGCTGGAACCTCGTCGAACTGGATGGCCTCCTGCCGGAAACCCCGCCAGTGGCGGCGGCCGTCCTGGTGGGAATGGTTCAACGACCACGCGGACTGCAGGTGTTGATGACGCGGCGGACGCACGACTTGCGCCATCACGCGGGGCAGGTGAGTTTTCCCGGCGGACGGGTGGAAGACATCGACGCCGACGCCTGCGCGACCGCACTGCGCGAGACCGACGAGGAAGTCGGCATCGTGGCTTCGCAAGTCCGCCCGCTCGGCTACCTGGATCCGGTGCGGACGGTGACCGGGTTCCGGGTGCTTCCGCTCGTGGCGCTCGTGACGCCCGACTACGTTGCCACGCCCGATCCTCGTGAAGTCGACGAAGTCTTCGAGGTGTCCTTCGATTACCTGATGGCACCGGAGAACCTGCGTCGCATCCGCATCGACATGGGTGGCCGGCCGCGTTCGGTCCTGGAGTTCGTCGAGCCGGACACCAGCGGACGGCGTATCTGGGGCGTCAGTGCCTCGATCCTGCTCAACCTCAGACAACGCATGGAGAACACCCGATGAGCGGATGGACAACGCTGGTCCCGGCCGAGACACTGGCCATT
>JBBRHT010000217.1:0-3813 GCA_038222295.1 Lysobacterales bacterium | reverse complement strand
TGCAACTGCTCGATCTGCCGCATGAGCGGCTTCCTGCACCTGATCGTGCCCTCGCAGCAGTTCCGGCTGCTGTCTGGCGCCGACGACCTGGTCGACTACCGGTTCAATACTGGCGCCGCCGTCCATCGCTTCTGCCGGCATTGCGGCATCAAGAGCTTCTACATTCCCCGCAGCCATCCCGATGGGGTCGACGTCAACGTGCACTGCCTGGACGCAGGTACGATTGCCTCCTGCACCGTAACCGCGTTCGACGATGGCAATCGCGACGCCGCGACGGCTGCGATCGCGCACCTCTCGCGTCCGTAGAGGCCTCCGCACGGCGGCCGCCGCGCCTGGCTGCCTGCCGTGGTGGTTGACGCCGCCATCGCGTCCCCGGGATGACGCTGATGCACACTGGAGCCGCGCAGATCGCAAGGAACCCAGATGAGCCATCCGACCACTCAGGCGCCCGCCGACGCCGGGCGGCGCTCCCGCCAGTGCGGCGCCGATTACGCGCGCCTGTACGCGGAATCCCTGCAGGACCCCGAGGGCTTCTGGGGTGCGGTGGCGCGGCGACTGGACTGGATCACGCCGCCGACGCGCATCAAGGACACCAGTTTCGACCATGATGATTTCCACATCCGCTGGTATGCCGATGGCGTGCTCAACGCCAGCGTCAACTGCCTGGACCGGCACCTGCCGGCGCGTGGGGACAGGACCGCGCTGATCTTCGAGCGCGATGATCCATCGCTGCCGGCCCAACACATCAGTTATCGCCAGCTCCACGCACGCGTGTGCCAGCTAGCCAACGCAATGCGCAACCTGGGCATCGGCAAGGGCGACCGGGTGACGATCTACTTGCCGATGATCCCCGAGGCCGTCGTCGCGATGCTGGCATGCGCGCGCATCGGCGCGATCCACATGGTGGTCTTCGGTGGCTTTGCGCCACAGTCGATCGCCGACCGCATCGCCGATTGCGGCAGCCGCCTGGTCATCACCGCCGACGAGGGCCTGCGCGGGGGACGCCGCGTCGCGTTGAAGACCAACGTCGACGCCGCCCTGCAATTGCCCGACACCAGCAGCGTGGAGACCGTGCTGGTGGTGCGGCACACGGGCGCTGCGGTGGCGATGCAGATGCCGCGCGACCGCTGGTTCGACGCGGTCGTCGACCAGCAGCCGACCACCTGCGAACCCGAACCCATGGGCGCCGAGGATCCGTTGTTCATCCTCTACACCTCCGGATCGACGGGCAAACCCAAGGGCGTGCTGCACACCACCGGCGGTTACCTGGTGTATGCCGCCTACACCCATGCCTGCGTGTTCGACCTGCGCGACGACGACGTCTACTGGTGCACCGCCGACGTCGGCTGGATCACCGGGCACAGCTACATCGTGTACGGCCCGCTGGCCAATGGCGCGACCCAGGTGCTGTTCGAGGGCGTGCCGAATTTCCCGGATGCATCGCGCTTCTGGCAGGTCGTCGACCGCCACGCGGTGTCGATCTTTTACACCGCACCGACCGCGATCCGCGCACTCATGCGCGAAGGCGACACGCCGGTCAAAGGCACTTCGCGCAGGTCGTTGCGACTGCTGGGCACCGTCGGCGAACCGATCAATCCCGAAGCGTGGCGCTGGTATGCCGAAGTCGTCGGCGACGGCCGCTGCCCGATCGTCGACACCTGGTGGCAGACGGAAACCGGCGGGATCATGATCACCCCGCTACCCGGTGCGCGGGCGCCCAAGCCCGGCTCGGCCTGGCAACCGTTCTTCGGCGTGCAGCCGGCGATCGTCGACGCCAACGGCGCAGTGCTCGAGGGCGCCGCGGAAGGCAACCTGGTCCTGCTGGACTCCTGGCCAGGTCAGATGCGCACGGTGTATGGGGGCCATCGCCGCTTCGTGGAGACCTACTTCACGGCCTACCCGGGCATGTATTTCACCGGCGATGGGTGTCGTCGCGACGGCGATGGCGATTACTGGATCACCGGCCGCGTGGACGACGTCATCAACGTCAGCGGACACCGGATCGGAACCGCGGAAGTGGAAAGCGCACTGGTCGCGCACCCGCACGTGGCCGAAGCGGCGGTGGTCGGCTTCCCGCACGACCTGAAGGGACAAGGCATCTACGCCTTCGTGACCCTGATCGCCGAAGTCGAAGCCAGCGACAGCCTGCACCGCGAGCTGATCGCGCACGTGCGCCAGATCATCGGCCCGATCGCCGCGCCCGACCACCTGCAATGGGCGCTGGGACTGCCGAAGACGCGCTCAGGCAAGATCATGCGGCGCATCCTGCGCAAGATCGCCGAGGCGGGCTCCTCCGAGGTCGGCCCGGAACAGCTCGGCGATACGTCGACGCTTGCCGACCCATCGGTGGTCGAGTCGCTGGTGCGCGAACGCCGCTCGCGTTAGTCGACGCGGCGTCCGCGGTTTGCGGATGCCCGGCCGCTCATCAGATCCGGACGCGATCGTCCGGCTTGAGGTACAGCTTCTTGCCGGGCTTGGGCGCGAACGCGTCGTAACCAGGCATCGATGTTGCGCACCGTCTGCGCGCGGAACCGCCCGGGCGCATGGCGCCGCTGACGATCTGCGCGCAGGGCCGCATCCCGCGTCTTGGTGAGCCAGCTCTGCGCGAAGGCGAGGAAGAAGCGCTGGTCGCCGGCCGGCCGTCGATCACCGGCGCGGCTTGCCGCGGAGCGACTTCACGCAGGCATCGTGTGCCACCGACAACCCGGCCGGCCGCACCAACGAAAAAGCCCGCCGTGCGGCGGGCTTTTTCTGGTCGACAAGCCGGGAGGCTTACTTGATCTTGCCTTCCTTGTAGAGCACATGCTTGCGCACGACGGGGTCGTACTTGCTGACCTCCATCTTGTTGGGCGTGTTCTTCTTGTTCTTGTCGGTGGTGTAGAAATGACCGGTGCCGGCCGAGGAGATCAGGCGGATCTTGTCGCGCTTGGTTGCCATGTCGTCCTCCTCAGACCTTTTCGCCGCGAGCGCGGAGTTCAGCCAGAACGCCGTCGATGCCGTTCTTGTCGATGGTGCGCAACGCGTGCGCGGAAACCCTCAGCTTGATCCAGCGGTTCTCGCTGGCGACCCAGAAGCGGCGCTCGTGCAGGTTGGGCAGGAAACGACGACGGGTCTTGTTGTTGGCGTGCGAGACGTTGTTGCCGGTCTGCACGCGCTTGCCGGACACTTGGCATACGCGGGACATTGACGCACCTCGAATGGTTTTTTGTCGCCCTTGGCCAGGGAAACGGCGGCCCCGCCGGTGGATTGGCGCGCGGTGCGGGTGTGGATTCGCTGCTCGAACCGGCCGGAATCGCGCTTCCGGGGACGGTCCGGACCCAAGGCCGGACGCAGCTAGCAGCGCATTATGGCGCCCCAAGAGGGACTTCGCCACCCTTTCTGTTGGCCGCGCCGCCGCGCGCCAAGGCGCTGAACTGGCGAGGCTTCGCTTTCCCAGGCCCAACCGGCAGGACCTGGGAAAGCGGGAGACCCACTCAGTGCCCTGCCCGGTCCCGGTGCCAGCCGCGGTGCTTGATGTCCAGGTACAGGCTGTATCCGGCGGTGAAGGCCGGGAACAGGTTCTGCAGGACCCCGACCGAGTCGTTCTTGCCGAACACGAAGTACGCCAGGGTCATCAGGCTGCCGACGATGCTCATGTACCAGAAGACCCGCGGCACGACCGGCTTGCCATGGCGGCGCGAGGCGATGATCTGCACGAACCAGCGGCCGCTGAACATCAGGGCACCGGCCCAGCCGATGAGCTTCCAGGGACTGGCGTGCATCCCGGTCCAGGCCAGCCACGACAGCGGCTCGTTCATGAAGCCGGCAGCGATC
>JBBRHT010000216.1:0-3814 GCA_038222295.1 Lysobacterales bacterium | reverse complement strand
ACTCGCTTGCCGATGCACTCAGGCAGTTGGACGACGATCGCGAATTGCTGGCGAGGCTGGGCAACTTCGCCCGTGAAAAGGCGCTTGCGGAATTCGATGAGCGATCGGTGATCGCAAGGACCATCGCCGTGTACGACGAATTGCTGCTCGATCGCAGCGTCGGCCAGGCTGCAAGCCTGCCGCCATCCGTCACGCAGGTGGATTACTGCGACCAGCGCGCGCCGTCCTGATCGCGTTTCCGCCATGAACCTGCACAAATTGCTCGTCACGCTCACCTATCCGCTTGCCTTGTCGGCCGTGCTGCTTGCTTTGGCCGTCGTGGCCCTGCTGCTGCGCCAAGGAAAGCCAGCCGCGACCCTGGGTGCCATGGCGTTGGCCTGGTCCCTGTTCTGGTCGGTGCCGGCCTGCTCGGACTGGTTGCGGCAGTCACTCGAAAGCCGGCATCCCGTCGTGGCGGAAGCGATGCTTCCCCGCGCCGATGCCATCGTCGTGCTGGGTGGCGGGTCGTACGAATGGACCGGGCGCCCCGACATCGGTCCCGACGACCTGGTCAACAGCCGCCTGGCGGCTGGGGCCCGCGCCTGGCTGGCGGGCCGCGCGCCGCTCATCATCCTGTCCGGCGGACGCGGCAGGCCGGGTCATACAGAGGCTGACCTGATGGCGGACGCCATCGGCAAGCTGGGGATTCCCGCATCGGCCTTGCTGCTAGAACCACGCAGCAGGAATACGCGCGACAACGCCGTCTTCACCGCCCGGCTGGCCCGGCAGCATGGCGTTCATCGGGTCCTGCTGGTGACCTCGTCCCTGCATATGCCGCGCGCGAGCCTGCTGTTCCGCGATGAAGGCGTGCGGGTGATTCCAGTGTCCGTTCCGGAGCCGGTGTCCAGCCGGCTGGGGTGGGTCCAGCGATGGCTCCCCACCCGCAGCGCGTTATGGCGCAGCGGCCGTGCCCTGAAAGAGTACGCCGGGCTGCTGGACGTGACGATCGAGAACCAGGTGGACCGGCCTGGGCCCGGTGCCCCGGCCAACTGCCGTTGCGGCGGACGTTGAGCTTGGCGAAAGCTTTCGCCCGAATTTCACATCATGAACGCGGGATGGACGCTTAGGCTTCCATTCACGGTTGCGTCCCCCGGACGCTGCCGTTGCAACAAGCAGGCGCGGTCCGTCGCTTCGGGACCACGTTCCCACACAACCGGCATGTTCGCGCGTCGTGATGCGTGATCCAGGTACTCGAACGAATCGATTGCCGGTGCCTTTTGAGCAACGAGGATGCAAACGTGAATAACTTGCTTCGTGCTTTCGCAACGCCGGCAGTCGCTGTCGTCCTGCTCGGCGGGTGCATGGGTCAGCACCTGTCGACAGGGGAGACGCCCCGCGCCAACTTGATCGAGACCGGTGAGGTCAGGGTGGTTCCGATCACTCCGGAACTCGTCGCAAACAGCACGGCTGGCATGCAGGCGCAGCAGGTTCCGGCCGAGTTGGCCAATTATCGTCCCGAGTCGTACCGGATCCAGCCAGGCGACACCTTGCTGGTGACCGTGTGGGATCACCCGGAATTGACCGCTCCCGCCGGTTCGCAGCAACAGGCCGTCTCCAACGGCCGGCAGGTGCAGCCCGATGGCTCGTTCTTCTTTCCCTACGCGGGAAAGATCAACGTGACCGGGATGACGATCGAAAAGGTCCGCAGCACGCTGGCCAGCAAGCTCGGCCGCTACCTCAGTGATCCGCAGGTCGACCTCAATGTGGTTGGCTATGGCAGCCGCGTGTCGATGCAGGGTGCTTTCACCAGTACCGCCCCGCAGGAAATCACCCCGGTGCCGCTGACCTTGTCGCAGGCGGTGGGACGTGCGGGGATCAATGCCGAGCAGGCCGACATTTCCGGCCTGGTGCTGGTGCGCGATGGCAAGAGCTACCGGCTCGACCAGGACGCGCTCAATCGCAATGGCGCCATTGCACCGGACATCTACCTCAAGCCCGGCGACCAGCTCTACCTGCCGTTCAACGACCGCAAGGAGGTCTATGTCATCGGCGAGGTGACCAAGCCGCAGGCGATCAACTTCAAGACCACCGACATGACCCTGACGCAGGCGCTTGGCCGCGCCGGTGGCCTGGACCCGACCACCTCCAACGCCAGCGCCGTGTACGTGATCCGCGGGATGCAGGGCATGGAGCGGACGCCCGGCACCGTCTATCACCTGAATGCAAGGTCGCCGGTCGCGTTCGTGCTCGCCGATCGGTTCCTGCTGCAGCCGGGTGATGTCGTGTTCGTCGGGCCGGCGGGCATCACGCGCTGGAATCGGTTCGTGAGCCAGTTGCTGCCGTTCTCCGGTGTGCTTCGCAATGCGCTGAGCGCCGGGAACAACGTCGGCCTGTGATCTGGACGCATGAACGGGCGGGCTGAAGGCAATATCCGGGAAAGGTCCGTTCGATGGGCCTTTCCTGATGGCCAGGCGGTCGGCAGCGCTTGACGTCTGGTGTGGTGAACCTACACTTTGATGTCAACATCCTGGCGGGCTGCGTGCGACGTGGCCCGATCGCTGCGACCTGATGACGCGAAAGCGGGGAACATTCATGGATCCAATTTCGCTCGAAGACCTGGCGTTGCTCGAAGTGCTGCAACGGGTCGACCAGCACGTCGTGCTGTCCGATGCCGACAGCGCGATCCGCTTGCGGATGGCCGACAGCGGACTGATTTCCGAGGGCGAGTACGGCCTGGAATTGACCACCGCCGGCATCGAGTTGTGCAAATCGCTGCAGCATCGCGTCGCCGCCGATACCCAGGCAGCCAGGATCGTGCAGGAACGCGAAGAGACGCAGTCGCTGTAAGCCGGCAGTCCTCCGCCGACCGGTCGCCCGTCCGTAACATCGCCGTTGGCGATCTCTGCGGATGCGAATGCACCCGGTTACAGTGACTGCCCCCACCCGATCCCGGTTTCCCGATGGCCAAGGCCGTGACAGTCAAGTCGCGCTCCACGTACGTGTGTGGCGAGTGCGGTGCGGACCACAACAAGTGGCAAGGGCAGTGCGGAGAGTGCGGCGCGTGGAATTCCCTGGGCGAATTCTCGGTCCAGTCCGCGGCCCGCCCCGCGGCTGCCCGGCGTGACGGCTGGGCAGGGAAGGTGGATGCGCAACGCGTCACCGCCCTGAAGGATGTCGTGCAGAACGAACAGTCGCGCGTCTCCACCGGCATCGGCGAATTCGACCGCGTGCTCGGCGGCGGGCTGGTCGAGGGAGCAGTGGTGCTGGTCGGCGGTGATCCGGGCATCGGCAAGTCGACGCTGTTGCTGCAGGCCGTCGCCGCGATGGCGTCCACGCTTCCGGCGCTGTATGTGACCGGCGAGGAATCGCTGGCGCAGGTCGCCGGTCGCGCGGTGCGTCTCGGGCTGTCGATCGACGGGGTGCACGCATTGGCCGAGACCGGCGTCGAGCGCATCCTCGAGCACGCCAGCGCCATGCAGCCCAAGGTCATCGTCGCCGACTCGGTGCAGACCCTGTGGACCGAGCAACTCAGCGCCGCGCCCGGCTCGGTGAGCCAGGTGCGCGAATCCGCCGCGCGCCTGGTGCGCTACGCGAAGGAGACCGGCACGGCCGTCTTCCTGATCGGCCATGTCACCAAGGAGGGTGGCATCGCCGGGCCTCGCGTGCTCGAGCACATGGTCGATGCCGTGCTGTATTTCGAAGGCGAGAGCGGCAGCCGCTTCCGCGTGTTGCGCGCCTTCAAGAATCGCTTCGGCGCGGTCAATGAGCTCGGCGTTTTCGCCATGGGCGAAAGAGGCCTGCGCGAAGTTCCCAACCCGTCGGCGATTTTCCTGTC
>JBBRHT010000215.1:0-3835 GCA_038222295.1 Lysobacterales bacterium | reverse complement strand
AGCCAAGGTGTCGTAGCCCAGGAATTCCGTGGGCTCCAGCCTGGAAACGAGCTCGGCCGGCAGGCTCACGCCACCGCCAAACCTGCCGGCGGCGCGTGCGCGATCGCGCTGCTGCTCCATCAGCTGTTCGTAATCGTCCATCGCCGACGGGGCAAGTTCGCCACCCTGCTCGCGAAGGATGTCCGCGATCAGGTCCGGCGGGCAGCCGTAGGTGTCATGCATCAGGAACAGCTGCTCGCCGTTGATGACCCCATTGGATGCATGGCGGAAATTCTCCAGCCGCATCATTCCTGAGTCGAGCGTCTGCGCGAATGCAGCCTCCTCGGCTTTCAAGGCACGCTCGACCAGCACGCGTTGCTGCACGAGTTCCGGGTAGGCATCGCCCATCACGTCGCACAACGGTCCAACCAGGCGCCAGAAGTAGCCGTCGCCACCGACCGTTCCGAGCTTCCAGAAGTGCCGTACGGCACGACGGACGATGCGACGCAGGACGTAGCCACGCCCTTCATTGGAAGGCAGCACGCCATCGACGATCAGGAAGCTGCATGCGCGGATGTGATCGGCGATGACGCGCAAGGATTTGTTGTCGATGTCCTGCGTACCGGTGAGCGCAGCGGCAGCGGCGATGAGGTGATGGAACAGGTCGATCTCGTAATTGCCGTGCTTGCCCTGCAGGACTGCAGCCAATCGCTCCAGGCCCATGCCGGTATCCACGCACGGGGCCGGCAGGGACTGCAGGCTGCCATCGGGCTGGCGATCGAACTGCATGAACACCAGGTTCCAGATCTCGATGTAGCGGTCGCCATCCTCATCCGGCGAGCCTGGCGGACCGCCGGCGATGTGCGCACCATGGTCGTAGAAGATCTCGGTACACGGACCGCAGGGGCCGGTGTCCGCCATCTGCCAGAAGTTGTCCGATGCGTACGGGGCGCCCTTGTTGTCGGCGATGCGGACGATGCGGTCGTCGGGCAGGCCGATCTCGTTGCGCCAGATGTCGTAGGCCTCTTCGTCGGTGTGGTAGACGGTGACCAGCAGGCGCTCGGCGGGGATCTTCCAGACCTGCGTCAGCAACTCCCACGCCCACGCGATGGCTTCGCGCTTGAAATAGTCCCCGAACGACCAGTTCCCGAGCATCTCGAAGAACGTGTGGTGGCGTGCTGTGTACCCAACCTGGTCCAGGTCGTTGTGCTTTCCGCCCGCGCGCAGGCAACGCTGCACGTCGGCCGCACGCACGTACGAGCGCTTCTCCGCCCCAAGGAACACGTCCTTGAATTGCACCATGCCCGAATTGGTGAACAGCAAGGTCGGGTCGTTGCCGGGCACCAGGGGCGCCGACGGCACGATGGTGTGGTCTTTTTCGCGGAAAAAGGCGAGGAAATCGCTGCGGATTTCGGAGGTGGTCTTCATCGGGGATCAATGGCTGGCGGGCGCAGTGCCGGGCCGCGAGCGCGCCAGGATGCGGACGCAGCGGAGGCAGTCAACCCAATGCCGTTTAGGTTAGCAGACCGGCCGCCGGCCAGCCTGCCTCAATCCCGCCGGTTCCCGAGCGCGAAGCGGATGCAGTCACTGTCATAGCCGCGTCGCAGCAGGAAGTCCGCCGCCTTTCGCTGCCTTGGTAGCGGAAGGCCCTCCTGGCTGCCAAAGCGCCGCAGCACCAGCGCCCGCGCGCGGGCACGCCAATCGTCGTCCCCGGCCTCTGCCAGTGCGCTGAAGGCATTCGCGATGGCCTCATGGCCGATTCCGTGACCGGTCAGTTCCGCGCGGATGTGGATGGGGCCATAACTGGCAGCAGCACGGGTCCGCGCCAGGCTGCAGGCGAAACGGCCGTCATCCTGCCAGCCGGCGCCCACCATCCTCTGGACGGCGGCGTCGGCCTCTGCCGCCTCGATGCCACGCCCACGCAGCTTGAGGGCCAATTCCTTGCGCGAATGCTCCCGCCGCACCAGCAGGCCGAGCGCGCGCTGCGCCGGCGTGACCTCACGCCGGCGTAGCGAGGATTTTTCGGGCTGGCCAGAATCAACCATCTGCGTTGAACACCGGACTCCTGCCGCTTATTCCTCGATCACTTCCGGTGCTTTCGGGGCTACGTCCTTCGGCACGAACTTGTCGCGGATGGCTGCCTCGAGCCGGACCGCAACCGCGGGGTTCTCCTTGAGATACTGGCGGGCGTTCTCCTTGCCCTGGCCGATGCGCTCGTCGCCATAGCTGTACCAGGCGCCGGCCTTTTCGACGAGCTTGGCGTCGACGCCCATGTCGATCAGCTCGCCCTCGCGTGAAATGCCTTCGCCATACAGGATCTCCGTCAGCACGACCTTGAAAGGCGGCGCCATCTTGTTCTTGACGACCTTGATCTTGGTCTGGTTGCCGATGATCTCGTCGCCCTTCTTGATCGAGCCGATGCGACGGATATCGATGCGGACCGACGCGTAGAACTTCAGTGCGTTGCCGCCCGTCGTCACTTCGGGGCTCTGGCCTGGCATCATCTGTCCGATCTTGTGGCGCAACTGATTGATGAATACGACCGTGCAGTTGCTGCGCTTGATGTTGCCGGTGAGCTTGCGGAGCGCCTGGCTCATCAGGCGCGCTTGCAGGCCGGGGAGCACGTCGCCCATTTCGCCCTCGATCTCGGCCTTGGGCGTCAGCGCCGCCACCGAATCGATAACGACCATGTCGACCGCGTTGGAGCGGACCAGCATGTCGCAGATTTCCAGCGCCTGCTCACCGGTATCGGGCTGCGACACCAGCAGGTCATCGACGTTGACGCCCAGCTTGGCTGCATAACCCGGGTCGAGCGCGTGTTCGGCATCGACGAACGCCGCCGTGCCGCCGGCCTTCTGGCATTGCGCGATGGCCTGCAGCGTCAGCGTGGTCTTGCCCGAGGATTCAGGACCGTAGATCTCCACGACGCGGCCTTTCGGAAAACCACCGATGCCCAGCGCGATGTCCAGCAGCAGGGAGCCGGTCGGGATGACTTCCCAGGCCTCGGCAACGCGATCGCCCATCCGCATGACGGAGCCCTTGCCGAACTGCTTCTCGATCTGGCTCAGGGCCGCCGACAGGGCGCGCTTCTTGTTTTCGTCCATCGTGGATTCCTTGGGTGGTCAGGTGGTGTGGAAGAGCTTGGCGGGTGGACGTCGCGCGGACTGAGATTGCGGCGTCCCTGCAAAAACAGTAACGAGGGGTTGCGTGCGGGGACAGGCCGACAACACCGCACGGGGACGTCGGAAATTGCCGCAGGCGCCGGCCTGGCTCATCGATTCGGCCGGACCAGGCCGCAATAGAGGCCTTCGATGGCGAAGTCCTGGTCGGGCAGCACTTCGATCGGTGCGTAGTCGGGATTGCGGGGCAGCAGCCGGATGCGGTCCTTGCCGATCTTCAGCAGCTTGACGGTGATTTCGTCATCGATGCGCGCGACCACGATCTGGCCCGAACGCGCTTCGCGGGTGCGATGCACGCCGATCAGGTCGCCATCAAAGATGCCTTCGTCGCGCATGGAGTCGCCCTTGACCTTGAGCAGGTAGTCGGGCGCCGGCGAGAACAGCACGCGATCGAGGACGAGGAAGGCATCGGAGCCGATATCCGCACCGATCGGCATGCCCGCCGCCACCTGGCCCAGGACCGGCAGCCGGACGGCATCGTCGGCACTGATTGTGTCGGGCGACCCCACGGGATCGTGATCCGGATGCTCGGGCAGCCGCTGCACCAGCCGGATGCCGCGTGCCCTGCCCGGCACGCGCTGGATCGCGCCCGCGGCCTCAAGGGCCTCAAGGTGGTATTGGGCGCCGCGCACCCCACGAAAGCCGAACGCCTTGGCGATCTCGGCCTGGGACGGCGG
>JBBRHT010000214.1:0-3854 GCA_038222295.1 Lysobacterales bacterium | reverse complement strand
GTCCGGCAGCTGGCGGTCGGCGATGTACCGGTGCGACAGCGTCGCCGCGGCGACGATCGCCGGGTCGGTGATCTCCACTCCGTGGTGCACCGCATAGCGCTCCTTGAGCCCGCGCAGGATCGCAATGGTGTCCTCCACGCTCGGCTCGCCGACCAGCACCTTCTGGAATCGACGTTCCAGCGCCGCATCCTTCTCGATGTACTTGCGGTATTCGTCGAGCGTCGTGGCGCCGATGCAATGCAGCTCGCCGCGCGCGAGCGCCGGCTTGAGCATGTTGCCGGCATCCATCGAGCCCTCGGCCTTGCCCGCCCCGACGACGGTGTGCAGCTCGTCGATGAAGAGGATGATCTGTCCTTCGTTCTTCGCCAGGTCGTTGAGCACGGCCTTGAGCCGCTCCTCGAACTCGCCGCGGAACTTGGCACCCGCGATCAGCGCGCCCATGTCCAGCGACAGCACGCGCTTGCCCTTGAGGCCTTCGGGCACCTCGCCGTTGACGATGCGCTGCGCCAGGCCTTCGACGATCGCCGTCTTGCCGACGCCCGGTTCGCCGATCAGGACCGGATTGTTCTTGGTACGACGCTGCAGCACCTGGATGGTGCGACGGATCTCCTCGTCGCGACCGATGACCGGGTCGAGCTTTCCCTTCTCCGATCGCTCGGTGAGATCGATGGTGTATTTCTCCAGCGCCTGGCGCTGTTCCTCGGCATTCTCGGATTGCACTTTCTCGCCTCCGCGCATGGCTTCGATGGCCGTCTCGAGTTTCTGCCTGCCTGCACCGGCCGCCTTGAGCGCGCGGCCGGCATCGCCGCTGTCATCGACCGCCGCCAGCAGGAACAATTCGCTGGCGATGAAGGCATCGCCACGTTGCTGCGCCAGCTTGTCGGTCACGTTGAGCAGGCGGCCCAGGTCGTTGCCGACGCTGATGTTGCCCTCCTGCCCGGACACCTTGGGCAAGCGGTCGAGGATCTCACCCAGTCGCTCGCGCAGCAGCGGCACGTTGACGCCGGCCTGCGCCAGCAAGGGGCGCGTGCCTCCACCCTGCTGGTCGAGCAGCGCCACCAGCAGGTGCGCCGGCTCGATCAGGTTGTGGTCGCGCCCAACCGCGAGCGATTGCGCATCGCTGAGCGCCTGCTGGAATCGCGACGTGAGCTTGTCCATCCGCATGGAATGTTCTCCGGAAGCCTGCGGCCCTGGTGGCCGCAACACCATGAAGATGCGGGCGTGAAGCGACGATGCAAGCCTCGCGCACGCGGGTCCGGGGCGGTCGGTGGGGCCTGCCTTGTAACCCCGAGCTAACGCGCTGGACGGCAAACTGGGAGCATGCCGTCACGTCGCAGCAGCCCACACCGTCCGCCACCTCCCGAGCCTGCAGAAAACTGGGCGCTGTTTCTGGATGTCGACGGATGCCTGCTGGACTTGGCCGGGGCTCCCGATGCGGTGGTGATGCCCGGAAGGTTGCCGGAGGTGCTCACGGCGCTATCGCAACGCCTGGATGGCGCGCTGGCCCTGATCAGCGGGCGCTCGCTCGAGGACGTCGAGCGCTTGTTCGTGCCGCTGCAATTGCCTATCGCCGGGCTCCATGGCCTGGAGCGACGCAGCGCGGCGGGCTCTTCGTCCGCGCCGCCCACCCCGCCGACCTGGGACGTGGTGCGCGAGGCCGCCGCCACCGTCATCGCCAGCCATCCAGGCACGTTGCTGGAGGACAAGGGCGCCGCACTCGCGTTGCACTGGCGCAACGCCCCGCAAGCGGCCAGCGAGCTGCTTGCCTTCGCCGAAGCCACCTTGCCGCGACTGCCCGGCTACCGCCTGCAGCACGGCGACCACGTGGTCGAACTGCGGCCGGCCGCCGGCGACAAGGGCACCGCCATCGTCGCCTTGCTCGATGAGCCGCCGTTCCGGGGGCGGATACCGGTGTTTGCCGGCGACGACGTCACCGACGAAGCCGGATTCGCCGTCGTCAACGCACGCGGCGGCGTGAGCGTGGCGGTCGGCAGCCGCGAACCCACCTGCGCGCATTACGCGCTGCGCGACCCGACGGCGGTGCGCGCCTGGCTGGCAGGCCGGCATCAACAGGAGGATCGATGACTGCGGCGACGCCAAACCTGGACCTGGGCTTGATCGGCAACTGCGGTTTCGGCGCGCTGGTGGATGCATGCGGCCGTGTCGTCTGGGGCTGCGTGCCGACCTTCGATGGTGACCCGGCCTTCTGCGCCCTGCTGCAGCCGCACATCGACGGCGGCGACTGGACGCTGGAGCTGGAGGATTTCGACCACGCCGAGCAGCACTACGTCAGCAACACCGCGGTGTTGCGCACCGTGTTGTTCGACCGCCGCGGCGGCGCCGTCGAACTGATCGACTTCGCACCCCGCTGGCGCCAACTCGGGCGCTTCTATCGCCCGGTGATGCTGCTGCGGCGCGTGCGTCCGCTGTCGGGCAGTCCACGGGTGCGGGTGCGGTTGCGCCCTTTGTGCGACTGGGGCGCGCGCGTACCCGAGCGCACCTGGGGCAGCAACCATTTGCGGTTCCTGTTGCCGGGCATGACCTGGCGCCTGACCTGCGATGCGCCGTTGCGGATGGTGCGCGATGAATTGCCGTTCCTGCTGGATCGCGACATGCACTTCATCCTCGGTCCCGACGAAACGCTGACGCAACCGATCGACGTCTTCGTGCGCGGTGCCGAGCAGCAGACGGTCCAGTACTGGCGCGAGTGGGTGCGCTCGCTATCGATCCCGCTGGAGTGGCAGGACGCCGTCATCCGCAGCGCGATCACGCTGAAGCTGTGCCAGTACGAAGACACCGGCGCGATCGTCGCCGCGATGACGACATCGATTCCAGAAGCGCCGCATACCGTGCGCAACTGGGACTACCGCTACTGCTGGCTGCGTGACTCCGCTTTCGTGGTGCGCGCGCTCAACCGGCTCGGCGCGACCCGCACCATGGAGGAATACATCCGCTACATCACCAACCTGGTGGCGGGCGAAGACCGCGAACTGCAACCGGTGTACGGCATCTGCTTCGAGCCGACGCTGGCCGAGGACGAAGTGCACAGCCTGGCTGGATATCGCGGCATGGGTCCGGTCCGGCGTGGCAACCTGGCGTGGCTGCAGAAGCAGCACGATGTCTACGGCAGCGTCGTGCTGGCGTCGACGCAACTGTTCTTCGACCAGCGCCTGGAGAATTGCGGCGACGTGGCCATGTTCCAGCGCCTCGAGCCGCTTGGCGAACGCGCATTCGCCTGGTACGACCAGCCCGATGCCGGCCTGGGGGAGTTGCGCGGCCGCGCGCACGTGCACACCTATTCCAGCGTGATGTGCTGGGCCGCCTGCGATCGCCTCGCGCGGATCGCATCGCGCTTCGCGCTGCAGGACCGCGTCGCCTACTGGCGCGAACGCGCCGACACCATCCGCGAGCGCGTGCTGCGCGAAGCATGGAACGAGGTGCACGGGCACTTCGTTGACGCCTTCGGTGGCGATCGCCTCGATGCCAGCCTGCTGCTGCTGGCGGACCTGGGCTTCATTGCCGCCGACGACCCGCGCTTCATCGCGACGGTCGAGGCCATCGGGCGCGACCTGCGACGCGGGGACGCGCTGTTCCGCTATATCGCAGCCGATGACTTCGGCCTGCCCGAGACCAGCTTCACCATCTGCACGTTCTGGTACATCGACGCACTGGCCGCGATCGGACGCCGCGACGAGGCGCGCGGGATGTTCGAACGGCTGCTGACGCGTCGCAACCACCTGGGCCTGCTGTCGGAGGACCTCGCCTTCGACGATGGCGAGGCCTGGGGGAATTTCCCGCAGACGTATTCGCACGTCGGCTTGATCATCGCGGCGATGCGCCTCAGCCGGCCCTGG
>JBBRHT010000213.1:0-3861 GCA_038222295.1 Lysobacterales bacterium | reverse complement strand
GTTGCCGAATGACGGCGCCCCGGCACCGGCCAGCGCCGGCTTGCGCAGCGATCCGACCTCCAGGCTGACATCCCCTGCGCCGGCGAAATGGGCGACGAGTTCGCGGATCCGGGCCAGGTAGCGTGTCCGCACTTCCTCCATCACGAAGGCGTTGGGCGCGTACAGCACAAAACTGCCGTCGCGCGCGTGGGCCTGCAGCGGCTTGAGCCAGGTGTGGACATCCTCGGCCGGCAATTCGGCTTCGAGGCGTTGCAGGCAGCTGGGCCAGGCATCCATGTGTGAGCGTTACCGAAAGGCTGGCCGCGCGACGGCTCGCGCCGCGATGCGAAAAAACGATGGGATGGGCCAGCCTACCACCGGCCCCAAGCATGCGCATCGACGACGCTTCCGATCCGCTGATGTCATGACGAACGCGTGCCGCGGGATGCGCGCCGCGACCGACGGGTTGACCGCGGCGGCGGCGCTGATAGAATGCGCGGTTCTTTCTGCCGCTTAACCGCACGAGCCCGTCATGGCCACCAAGCGCACGTACCAGCCCAGCAACCTCAAGCGCAAGCGCGATCATGGCTTTCGCGCCCGGATGGCAACGGCCGATGGCCGCAAGGTGCTCGCCCGGCGTCGCGCCAAGGGTCGCAAGCGCCTCTGCGCCTGACCGCCCGGCCGCACAGGCCGCGGCCGCAGTGATCCCCGATGCCCTTCCCCACGCGCGCGCGACGTTCCCGCGCAGCGCCCGCGTGCGTGCGCGCAGCGAATTCACCCGCGTGTTCGACGATGGCCGCCGCGTCGCCCACCCGTTGTTGAGCCTGCACTGGCTGGATGACGCCGCGCCCGCGCGCCTGGGGCTGGCTGTCTCGCGCAAGGTGGATCCGCGTGCGGTCGGCCGCAATCGCATCAAGCGCGTGCTGCGCGACAGCTTTCGCAAGCTGCGCGGCGATTTATCCCCTGGTGCCTACGTGGTGGTGGCGCGACCATCGGCACGAGACACCGCCCCGGCGCTGCTGCGCGCGGCACTGTTGGGTGTGTTGCAGCGCACTGGCGCGTTGCCGCTGGTCGCACCGCCCGGCACAATGCCGTCCACCGGCGCGCTGTCGGCGCCTGCGAATCTCCCCCTCTCGTCCTGAGTGCCGCGCATTGGCACTGGCCGGGCCTGCCTGCACGATGAACCCGCTTGGATGAGCACGTCCTCGATGAGCATGTTTCCATGAACCAGACCCGCACTTTCCTGGTTGTTGCCTGGATGGCCGTCGCGACGATGCTGTGGATGGCCTGGAGCAAGGACCACCAGGCGCCCGAGGTCGCTGCTTCCAGCACTACCGCCGCCGATGCATCGGGATCCAGCGTCGCTGTGCCCGCCATTCCGGCGACACCAGCCGTGGCCGGAGCAGGCACTCCGCAGCCACCGGCCGCGCCGGGGCCAGCTGTTGCGGCGGCCACCGGCAGCGCGCCCGTCATCGCGGTCACGACCGATGTGCTGCATCTGACGCTGGATGGCGGATCGATCCGCAGCGCGGACCTGTTGCGCTACCCGGAGACGACCCAGCCCGGCAGCCCGATGGTGCGCCTGTTCGCCGATGACCCCGCGCATTTCTTCGAGGCGCAGAGCGGCTGGGTGAGCGGCACCGGCGCGGCTCCCAGCCACGTGTCGGGATTCGTCCCGGCCACGCCCGCGCGCCAGCTCACCCTGGCCCAGGGCCAGCAGACCCTGCAGGTACCGTTCGTCTGGCAGGGTCCGGATGGCGTCAGCATCCGCCGTACTTATGTCTTCACCCGCGGCGATTACGTGGTGCAGGTACGCGATGAGGTGATCAACCAGGGCAGCAAGCCCTGGCAGGGATTCGTCTACAGGCAGCTGGCGCGGGTGCCACCGCAGATCGCCAGCGGCATGATGCATCCGGAGTCCTACAGCTTCCTTGGTGCCGCCTGGTTCAGCGCCAAGGACAAGCTGGAGAAGCGCAAGTTCGCCAAGTTCAGCGACGATCCGCCGCTGACCAAATCCGTCAGCGGTGGCTGGATCGCCATGCTGCAGCATCATTTCTTTGCCGCCTGGATTCCCGGCGCGCAGGACGCAAGCACGTTCTCCACCGCGGTTCCGCAACCGGGCCAGGCACTGATCCGCGAAGTCGGCCCCGGTGTATCGGTCGCCCCGGGCGCCACGGCAAGCACGCAGGCGCGCTTGTGGGTCGGACCGAAACTGGTCAAGCAGATCCAGGCGCAGGGCGTGTCCGGGTTGGAGCGCGCGGTGGACTTCAGCAGCTTCAGCATCATGGCCGTGCTCGCCGGCTGGCTGTTCTGGGTGTTGCAGCACCTGCACCAACTGCTCGGCAACTGGGGCTGGTCGATCATCGGCCTGGTGGTCGTGATCAAGCTGGCGATGTATCCGTTGTCTGCCGCGCAATACAAGTCGATGGCGAAGATGCGCCGCTTCCAGCCGCGCATCGCGCAGCTCAAGGAGCGCTACGGTGAGGACAAGCAGAAGTTCCAGCTGGCACTGATGGAGCTGTACAAGAAAGAGAAGATCAACCCCGTCGGTGGCTGCCTGCCGGTGCTGGTGCAGATGCCGGTGTTCCTGGCCTTGTACTGGATGCTGTCGGAGTCGGTCGAGTTGCGGCACGCACCATGGATCGGCTGGATCACCGACCTCACCGCACGCGACCCGTATTTCATCCTGCCGGCCATCAACATCGTGGTGATGTGGGGCACGCAGAAGCTCGCGCCGACCTCGCCGGGCATGGATCCGATGCAGCAGAAAATGATGCAGTACATGCCGCTGGTGATGGGCGTGCTCTTCAGCTTCATGCCGGCCGGGCTGGTGCTGTACTGGATCACCAACGGCGGCCTGGGCCTGCTGCAGCAGTGGTGGAACACGCGGCTGTACGGACACCAGGCGGTTCCGGCCAAGGCCTGATCGGCGGCCGGCCGGCTGGTTGCAGCCGGCGCCGGCCTGGAGCAAGCGATGACGCAGTCCGGTGACACGATCGTTGCCATCGCCTCGGGAGCCGGCGGCGGCGTCGGCATCGTGCGACTGTCCGGCGCCCGCGCGCTGGCCATCGCCCGGACCGTCACCGGGCGATCCCTGTCGGTACGACACGCGCACCACGTGCGCTTCCTCGACGCGGACGGCGAAGCCATCGACGACGGCATTGCGTTGTATTTCGCCGCACCTTCCAGCTTTACCGGGGAGGACGTGGTCGAACTGCAGGCGCATGGCAGCCCGGCGGTGTTGCAGCAATTGCTGGAGCGCTGCTGCGAACTGGGTGCGCGCATCGCGCGCGCCGGCGAATACAGCGAGCGCGCATTCCACAACGGCAAACTCGACCTCGCCCAGGCCGAAGCACTCGCCGACCTGGTCGCCGCAGCCGACATCCGTACCGCGCGCGCCGCGCGCCGATCGCTGGATGGCGAGTTTTCCCGGCGCGTCGACGTCCTCGCCGAGCAGATGCTGGCGGTGCGGGTGCAGGTGGAGGCAGCGATCGATTTCGCCGACGAGGCGCTGGACACGCTGGCGGCGACTGCGCTGCACGGACGATTGCTCGCCACTGGCCGCAGCCTGGACGCACTGCTGCAGTCGGCACAACGTGGACAGCGGCTGCGCGATGGGTTGCACGCCGTCATCGTCGGGCCACCCAACGTCGGCAAGAGCTCGCTGCTCAATGCGCTGGCCGGCAGCGACAGCGCGATCGTGACGGACCTCCCCGGCACCACCCGCGACCTGTTGCGCGAGGTGGTCCGCATCGATGGCGTCGAACTGACGCTGGTCGACACCGCCGGATTGCGCGCATGCGGTGATGCGATCGAGCGCGAGGGCATGCGGCGCGCGCGCGCCGAACTGCAGCGCGCGGACCTCGCGATCATCGTGCTGGA
>JBBRHT010000212.1:0-3872 GCA_038222295.1 Lysobacterales bacterium | reverse complement strand
GAAACGCTGGCGCTGCTGCAGGCACAGGGTGCGGTCCAGCATTTGATGCTCCGGGCACTGTTGCGGCTGCAACCCGATCCGATGGCGTTGCTCGAGGCGTGGCATGAGGTCCGCGCCGATGCGAAGCGCGCGACCTCGGTCCTGCCCGCCGACGCCCGCCACAGTCGCTGGCTGGCCGAGCGGATGCAATGCTTCGCCGAGGACTGGACCGCCGAACTGGCCGACCTGGCGGCGACGAACGCCAAACCCGCGCGCCGCGCCACGCAGCCTCCATCGCGCAAACGGCGTCCGCCAACGCGCGCATCGCGTCCCAAGTCCGACGCGGGCCGTGGGTCTTCCTCCTGATCCACTGCCGCCCATCGGAAATACCCAGGCTCACTGCGCGCCATGCCCAATCCAAGTGCCGGCATCCTGCTGTTCAAGTATTGCGATGGCGAATTGCAGGTGTTGCTTGCACACCCTGGCGGCCCATTCTGGCGTCATCGCGACGACGGCGCGTGGTCCATCCCCAAGGGCGAACTGGCGCCGGGAGAGCCGGCGGAAGGCGCTGCGCGGCGGGAGTTCGCCGAGGAAACCGGCGTGGCGCCGACTGGTGTCCTGCAATCACTGGGAAGCGTTCGCCAGCGCGGAGGCAAGCAGGTGGTGGGCTTCGCGCTGGAAGGCGATTTCGACGTGACGTCACTGCGCGGAAATCAATTCGAGGTGGAGTGGCCGCCGCACAGCGGACAGCGCGCCGCGTTCCCCGAAATCGACCGCGTGCAGTGGTTTGCCCTTGAGGTCGCCCGACGCAAGATCCTCGAGGGCCAGCTGCCTTTCCTCGATCGCCTGGTGCTGCCGCCCCGCCATGCAATGGACTGAGCGCAGCCGGCGTCAGCGCAGCTGGCTGTCCTTGCTGCCGCGACGGTTGTAACCGCTGGCGTGACCCTGCTGCTGGTCGCGGGCTTCCTGGCAGTTGATGCACAGGCGAACGCCCGGGACTGCGTCGCGGCGCGCTTGCGGAATCCGCGCATCGCATTCCTCGCAGCGCTCCAGGCCCGGACCCTGCGGCAGCTGGCTGCGTGCGCGCTCGATGGCATCCTTCACGGTCGCGTCGATCTGCTCCTGCACGGCGCCTTCTTTCGCCCAACCGGTCGCCATGGCTGACCTCCGCTGCCTGAACGTTGAGTCGTCAAGGATAGGGCGTGGGGAGTGAACACAGGCCAGCCGGCCTGGCGATGCACCGGCGCTCGACCCAACCAGCCTCGCGAGACGTTGTACGGCGGCGGGGCCGAGGACCAGGCCGATGACCCGACGCTGGAGCCCGGCATCACCGATCCGTTGCCTAGCCTGCGAACACGCGGCCGCGTCCCGCGTTCTTTGCGGCATACATGCCCAGGTCGGCGCGCAGGATCGTCTGGGCAGTGTTCTCGCCCGGTCGGTATTGGGTGACACCGGCTGAAAACGACAGTGGCGGATCCGCGGCGTCGCGCGGCATCGCGCGCACCTGATCCAGCAGCCGCTCCATGGCATCGAGCGCCTGGGGCACGTCGCTGCCGGGCATGAGCACCAGGAATTCCTCCCCGCCCCAACGTGCGACGAGGTCGCAACCGCGCACCTTGCGTTGCGCCGCGATGGCGAATGCCTGCAGCACGCGGTCGCCGCCGGCGTGTCCGTGGGCGTCGTTGACCCGCTTGAAATGGTCCAGGTCGATGAGCGCCACGCTGAAGGGCGTCCCCTGGCGATCCGCCCGTGACTGCTCCTCGCCCAGGCGCCCCTCCATGTGGCGACGGTTGCAAAGGCCCGTGAGCGCGTCATGGGTCGCCAGCCGCTGCACCTGCTCCAGCGCCTGTATCAGCTCTGCGCGCTGGGATTGCAGGCGCATGCGCAGGAAGGACAACCGTGCCGCCAGCCACGACAGCGCCGGCAACATGATCGAGATCATCAGGAAATTGATCAGGTCCAGGCGCAGGTTTTCATCGCGCAGCGACCAGGTGCCCGCGCCCGGCTCCAGCGCATGTCCGATCATCATCGTTCCGAGGAGGCTGGCGAGCGTGATTGCGGTAAGCAGCGCGATCTTGCGCCAGCTCAACGAAAACGCGGCAAACGTGAAGATCAGCAGCAGCGGGAACAAGGCAACGCTGCGCACCGGCCCGCAGATCAGGTACCCCCAATCAACTCCGATCACGCCCAGCATCAGTTGCTCGACGGTCAGCGCCGGATCACGGAACCGTTCGCTCCAACCACTGCGCAGCGCGACGTAGATCGCCGCCAGTGCGACTGCAAGGAAGATGCACCAGGGAACCAGGCGACTGGCGTCCATCCAGCCAAGGCGCAGCCCGAACCAGAGCACCAGGCCGCTGGCGGCATAGGCGAGCGTGCCGATCAACCATTGCGTGAGCCGGATGCGCCTGCGCGGATCGGTCCCCAGCGCGAACGCGGAGAGACGACCTGGCTTGCGGCGGGTCGCTGTCCCCGGGTCCGAGTCGGACACCGCGGGCACCGCGTGTTCTGGCATGTCCAATCAGTCTCCCCATGCGACTGTCGACCGGCCCATTATGGACATTCGGCAAATTGGCGCGTGAACGGCCATCGCAATGTTGGCGAAGGAGTCGCCGCGAGGAGCTTGCGGACATCGACCCCGGGAGCGTCAGCGCGATCGATGCACCGCACGATCGGGCCGAATCGCACTGATGTCACCAGCGCGCCGATCGCGGGGCTCATGCAGCGGCAAGTGCCCGAGCGGACCAAGGGTCTGCACTTTCAGGAAACGTCGCCGCTCCACTCCCCCCATCTCGCTACCGACGGTGACCAGGGGTCCGGGGAATTCCGGACTCCTCGTCATCGGATGATCCAGTGCCAGCGTCACATAGGCCCTGGCGTCCATCGCCGCGGCCAGGGCATCGACCAGGGGTCCGATGATGCGCATGGTTCCGCGGTAACGCGCGCGGCCATGCGCGGCGATGGCCTCCATCGACGGCAGGAAACACGTTGGAACCAGCAGATAAGCCTCGCGGCAACGGTAGACGGAAACATGCATGTCACACCTGTTGGCCCTTCAGGGACCTTGCCGATGGATGCTGGACCTTGGTCGGGCATCCGTTCCGATCCAGATCAAACCGGGCGTGACCGGACTGATTTCCGGGGGACTTCGGGCTCCCCAGCCAGACTTGCCGCCCCCAGTTCATCACCCAACGCGCAGCACGGGCTCCGCCGGCCATAAACCTCGTCTGACTTGACGAGGATCAAACGGCAGGGCGGCCAAGAGCCTAAGGTCGACTTGCCGGTACGCAGCCCGCGTGCCCGGGGGAGAGAGTCGATGAGCACCAGCCGCAAGACCGCCGCCGGCGGACGCAACGGGCATGCCATGGCACTGCAGGCCGTTGCCCTGCTGCTGTTTTCGTTTCTGTCATTGCAGTCGCCGCCTGCCGAGGCGGTGCCCTCCTACGCCAGGCAGACCCAGCAGCCCTGCACCGGCTGCCATGTCGGCGGCTTCGGACCCCAGCTGACGCCATTCGGTCGCCAGTTCAAGCTCTCCGGCTATACGCTCAAGGTCGGCGACGACGCCAAATTGCCCTTGTCGGCGATGATGGTCGAGTCGTTCACGCATACGCAGAAAGCGCAATCCGAAGCGCCCGGCAAGCATTTCAGCCGCAACGACAATACCGAGCTGCAGCAGGCTTCGCTGTTTTTCGCCGGCCGGCTCAGTGACCACCTGGGCGCCTTCGTCCAGGCGACCTACTCGCAGAACGGTGGCATCGTCGGCTGGGACAACGCGGAGCTGCGCTACGCGCGCACCTTCAGCGGCGATCGCCACAACGGCATCTGGGGCGTGGCGGTCACTAACAATCCGACCGTCAGCGACGTGTTCAACACCGCGCCCGCTTGGCAGTACC
>JBBRHT010000211.1:0-3876 GCA_038222295.1 Lysobacterales bacterium | reverse complement strand
TGACGCCCGCCGGTCAGCCAGTGCGCGATCGGCAGCGGCTGCAGGCGTTCGCCGAGCGACGCATCGATGTCGCGCGGATAACGCAGGCCCAGCAAGCGTGTCGCCGCATCATTGAACCAGAGGATGCGCTGGCTGTTGCGGTCCAGCACGAGCACGGCGTCGGGCAGGGCCGCCGCTGCCGCACGATAGGCGCGCAGCATGTCGAGCAGGCGACGCTTTTGCGCACGCACGTCGTTCTGGCTGCGATGCAGCAGGCGATCGATCTCGCCCCACACGCCGCTGCCAGCGGGCACGTCCGCGCGGCGGCGCGCGAGCAGCTGCAGCAGCAGGTTGCGCAGCTTCCATTGCTGCCATGCGATCGCGCCGAGGCTGGCCAGCGCCAGCGCCGGCCACGGCCGCCCGATGGCCGCGCCGATCGCGCCCGCCGCGACCAGCAGCAGGGACAGTCGTGCGAGCGAGCCGAACCATGCGCTGCGTTCGCTGGACATGCTTGCGTCTAGACCGCCGTTGAAAAACGGTATCCGGCGCCGCGTACCGTCTGCACCATGTTGTCCAGTTGCACCGGCTCCAGCGTCTTGCGCAGGCGACGGATGTGCACATCGACCGTGCGCTCCTCCACGTAGACGCTGCCGCCCCAGACGTGGTCGAGCAGCTGCGAGCGCGTGTAGACCCGTTCGGGATGGGTCATGAAGAAGTGCAGCAGGCGGTATTCCGTCGGGCCGATCGCAACGGGGATGTCGACGCCGCCGTCGGCCTGTGCGAACACGCGATGCGCGGCGCCGTCGATGCGCAATGCCCCGATCTCGATGCTGCCGTTCTCGTCGTCCTCGCGCGAGCGTCGCATGACCGCGCGGATGCGGGCCAGCAGTTCGCGCGCCGAAAAGGGCTTGACCACGTAGTCGTCGACGCCCGCTTCCAGGCCGCCGACCCGGTCGTTCTCCTCGCCACGGGCGGTCAGCATGATGATCGGGATCTCGCGGGTCAGCGCCTCGCGGCGCCAGCGCCTGGCCAGTTCCAGTCCGCTGGTGCCGGGCAGCATCCAGTCGAGCAGGATCAGGTCGGGTACGCGGTCGGCGATGGACGCCTGCGCCTCGCGGGCGTCGCCGGCGTGCACCGGCGCGTAGTCGGCCTTGCGCAGGGCAAAGGCGACCATGTCGCGGATCGCGGGTTCATCGTCGACGATCAGGATGCGTTTCTGCACGCGTTCACCGTGTCATCGCCGGGGCCAGGGCGCAAGTAGACGACAGTTGTGTGACCGACCGATGACACGCGTCAGCGCCGGTCGAGGTCCTCGTCCCGGACGCCCTGCCGCCGCAGCTCGAGCACCGTCGGGGTGATGGCCGCGATGCGCGCGTCGATGCGGGAGCGGGCGTAATAGTCGACGTCGCCACGCTTTTTCAGGTTGTTGAGCTGGACCAGCGCCTGCTCGGGGCGGCCATTGAGGGAGGCGGCCTCGGCATAGGCTTCGCCGGCGCGCACCGGATCCCCGGCGATCTCGCTGCTGCGCGCGAAGGTCTGCTGGAAGACCGGATCGCTGGCGGCGCTGGACAGCAATGGCCGCAGCACCGCCTGCGCGCGCTTGCCGGCCGCCGGGGTGTTGCGCTCATCGAGCATGCCTGCATAGGTCAGCGCGACGGCGCGGTTGCCGGGCATGCGCGCCAGCAAGGCCTCGAAGCGGGCGTCGGCGGCTGCGACCTTGCTCGACCGCGCCTCGGCCTGTGCCAGCGCCAGGGTGATCCAGACGTTGCCCGGGTGGCCGTCCAGCAACGGCCCGAACTCCGCCGCCGCCGCCGCCGCATGTCCGTCCAACAAGCGCGACAGCGCCAGTCCGTAACGTTGCGCATCGGTCAGGCTGCCGGCGCGACGCAGCTTTTCGTATTCGCGCGTGGCTGTAGCCGGGGTGTCGGCGCTGAGCACGCGCAGGCGTTCGCGCACCCAGGGGAACTGTCCGCTGTCGCCATGGGCAAGCGCATTGCCGAGCTGCAACGTCGCCGGCAACAGCGGGTTGTCGACCACTTTGTCATCGGGGACGAACGCGCTCGATTTCTGCAGCTGCTGCGCACGCTGCCGGGCCTCGCTGATGCGCGTCAGCGTCACCGGATGGGTCTGCAGGTAGTCGGGCGTCCGTTCGCGTTCGTCACCCTGGTTGTTGCGGATGATGGTCTGCAGCTTCTCGAAGAAGTCGGCCATGGCCGTCGGGTCGTAGCCGCTGCGCGCAAGGGTGCGGATGCCGATGCGATCGGCTTCGGACTCGTTGTCGCGGGTGTAGTTGATCTGGCGCTGCGCCATCAGGCCCTGCGCCGATGCCATGGCGGCCATGGCGCCGTTGTCGGCGGAATTGCTGCGGGAGCTCTGGGAGATGGCGATCGCCCCAAGCAAGGCCAGCAGGATCGGCACGCTGTCGCGCTGCGCACGTTCGACCGCCCGCAGCACGTGCGACTGCGTCACGTGGGCGATCTCGTGCGACAGCACGGAGGCGACTTCGTCCTCGCGGTTGGCCGCGAGCACCAGGCCGGCGTTGACCGCGACATAGCCACCCAGCGTGGCAAAGGCGTTGATCTGGCGATCGCGCAGCAGGAACACGTTGAAAACCTGCTGGGGTTTGTCGCTGGCAGCGCCCAGTCGCTCGCCCAGCGCCTGCAACCAGCCACCCAGCAGCGGATCGTCGAGGGTGTAGCCGTAATTGCGCAGCTGGGCGAGCGTCATTTCGCCGTACTGCTTCTGCTGCGCCGGACCCAGCACCTCGCCGGCCGACGAGCCGATGTCGGGCAGGCGGCTGTCCTGCGCGGCGGCCTGTCCCCCGCCCACCAGCAGGCCGGTGGCAAGGACGCTCACGGCGGCAAGTGACACGATGTTGCGCATGGGGGTGGATTCGTCATCGCCGGAGCAGCGTGCAGGATGACCGTCGCGGGCAGGGCGGGTGTGAACCGACGGTTAATCCGGCGGGCGGGCACCGGGTTTCGCCGTGACCATGCAGGGCTGGAAAACCCCGGCTTGCGCCCGCATATTGCGTCAGCCTACCCCGCGGCTTTCCGGAGACTGTCTTGACCCACCCGGCCACAGAAACAGCGCGTCGCCCCATCACTGTCTATACCTCGGCCATGTGCGGGTATTGCTCGGCAGCCAAGAACTTCCTGAAGAGCCGCGGGCTGGAATGGACGGAAGTCCGCATCGACCTGGACCCGGTCGAACGCGAGCGCATGATGTCCCTGGCGCGGCGCACGTCGGTCCCGCAGATCTTCGTCGGCGACAGCCACGTCGGCGGCTATGACGACCTCATGGCGCTGCATCGCGCCGGGAAACTGGACGCACTGCTCGCCGGGGACGCCGCATGAGCGAGGGTCAGGACGACCGGCTGGCCGCCTTCAACAGCTTCCGGCAGCGGATGAACGACCGGATCCTGGCCGAGCCCAACCAGGTCGTGCGGCGATTCTTCGCGCTCGATACGCAGGCCTACCAGGCCGGCGCGCTCGACGTGAAGACCAAGGAGCTGCTGGGCCTGGTCGCGTCCTTGGTGCTGCGCTGCGATGACTGCATCAGCTACCACGTCGCCCAGTGCCGGCAGGCGGGAGCCAGACGCGACGAAATGTTCGAGACCTTCTCCGTCGGCCTGATCGTGGGCGGCAGCATCGTCATCCCGCACCTGCGCCGCGCGGTGGACTTCCTGGACCAGCTGGAAAGCGGCGATGGCACGCCGCCGCCGGTGCACGACCACGCCTGATCTCCCCGGCCGGGGCGGCCTTCCGCGAGGCATCCGCATCGCCCGGTTTTGGCCGGGCGGCGCGCATCCGGCATAATTCGCGCTGCAGTGGCGCTGCATACGCACGACGCCCATCAGCTGGAAACCCCGAATGACACAGACGATTACCGTGATCC
>JBBRHT010000210.1:0-3885 GCA_038222295.1 Lysobacterales bacterium | reverse complement strand
CGCGCGCAGAAGTCGGCCAGCTGCTCTGGCTCGAAGGCGGCGACCAGGGCCGGGTAGCGCATGCTGGTGATGTGGCGGTGCATTGCGACATAACGCTCACTCGGATCGTGCAGGTTGAGGTACGTGTCGCCATTGACTGCGTGGACGATCGGGAAGGTTGCGAGCAGTTGGTCGAAGAAATCCGGCACCGATGTGCGCCGAAAGGCATTCAGGCACCAGTGGTTCAATTCCAGCGTGACGATCGGCCTGTGCCGCCGCAGTGTCTTCCGGCCGCCAGTGAGCACGTTCCCCTCAAAGCCTTCCACGTCGATCTTGATGAAGTCCACGACTGGAATCTGCAACCTTCGCACCGCGCGATCCATTGTTTGCAGCGCAATCGACTCAACGATGTGGCCGCCGCCGGCCTGCAGCTTGTCCGATACAAAGCCACCGGAGCGGTTGTCGGGTGAAAATGTGATTTCCGACCGACAGTTCTTGTCGCCCAAGCCGACGTTGTGGATCGCGATATTCGGCCGGCCGGCGACGTTGGCAGCAAGGAGGGCATGCGTCGAAGGCGACGGCTCGAAGGCGTGCACTTGCTGGCAGAGTTCGCCCAACAGCAGTGCCGTGCAGCCGATGTTCGCGCCCACGTCAAGGGCGGTGCCGCTCGCGATGGCACGGAACAGCTTTACGGTTTCCGGCTCGAACACCGGGCCTAGTTTGGCGAGGTAAGTGTCGTCCGACGCGAGTGTGTGCTGGACGCCGCCAATGTCGATTACGGATTCCATGAACGCTCCTTGTGTGTCCGCAACCTACCAAGCTGATCGCAGGGCGGATGGCCTGATTCGGTGCATCAGTCCTGCATCGCCAGAAACGACGAAGCCCGCTGTCGCAGGCCAAATGCTTGATTCCATTGGTGCCGAAGGTGGGACTCGAACCCACACACTTTTAACGGTGGCGGATTTTGAGTCCGCTGCGTCTACCGATTCCGCCACTTCGGCGCGGACGCGCAGTATAGCCGACGCTCAGGCGACTTCGTCCGTCAGCAGTTCCTTGGGAGCGCGCGCGTACCACTCGCCATCGAGCGGGGTGAACATCGAGCAGCAGCCCATGGGCGCCTTGTAGATGTGCAGCGAGATGGCGATGGCATCGGTGCTGGCGTTGCGGATGCTGTGGTACTCGTGTGGCGGAATCAGGCTGCCGGCACTGCCGGGGCCGGCCTGCATCCCGCCTGCCGCGCGGAATCGGAATCGCTCGCCATCGCGTTCGAGCAGTTCGTACTGGGTGATTTCCAGTTGTCCGTCCCAGACGCCCTCGACGCACCACAACCCGCAGTGGTCGTGCACGGGCGTGCCCTGGCCTGGCCCCCATGTCATCGCAACGACGCTGTAGCCGTGCCGCGTGCTGCGGTACAACTCGCGTCGCGCATAGTGGTCGACGATGGGCTCGTGCACGCAATCCGGCAGCTGGACGTCGTGGTCGCGGATCAGCCGGCACAGGGCGTTGCGCAGCGCAGACGTGATCGCGTGCTGGTCGCCGCTTTCCACCGAGGCATCGAGCTCCTGCACCAGCTTGGCGCGGCCGGGGAAGCTGAGGTCGGGGCAGGGCGACGTTTCCATGGTTGGCGATTCTACTCGGTCGTTCCCCCGGTCCTGCCGGGACGCACCTGGCGGGGGTCGGCTATCGCGACAAGGCGGCGAGGAAGTCGCCGATCGCCGGCCCGAAGCGGGCGATATCGACCAGGAATGCATCGTGTCCCTGCGGCGAGGGCAGTGGCAGGAACGTCGCATCCGCCCCGCCGGTCCGCAGCCCGTCGGCAATCTGCTCCTGTTGCTGGAGCGGGAACAGGATGTCGGTCGACGCGCCGATGGCCAGGGCACGCTCGACCCCGATCCGCGCCAGGCCGGCGAGGACGTCGCGACCATCGGGTGCGTATTCGGCCATGTCGAACCAGTCCATGGAGCGGCTGAGATAGAGGTAGCAATTGGGATCGAATCGACGCACGAAGCGGCGTGCGTGGGCTTCCAGGTAGCTTTCGACCTCGAACTCCAGGCCGAAGGGATCCTCGTCGGCGCGCCGGTCCGAGTCCAGCCGCACGCGACCGAAGCGGCCATCCCATTCCAGCGCCGAGCGATAGGTGATCACGCCCAGCTTGCGGGCCATGCGCATGCCGGCTTCGGGATAGTGGTCATCGTCATAGCGCCCCTGGTTCCACGCTGGATCCAGCCGGATCGCTTCGCGCTGCAGCGAGCGGATCGCGATGGAGAATGGCAATGCGCAGGCACTGCCGGAAATGTTGATGTGGCTCCGGGCCGAATCCGGATAGCGCAACAGATACGCCAGCGCGCACATGCCGCCCATGGAATTTCCGATCAGGCAGGCGAGGCGCTCGATGCCCAGCGCCAGGACGACGGACGCGGCTGCGTCGGCAACGTCTTCCAGCGACAGTGAGGGGAAGTCCAGTCGATAAGGCTCGCCGGTGGTTGGATTGATCGAAGCAGGACCAGTCGAGCCCTTGCAGCTGCCCAGCGCGTTGACGCAGACCACGAACCAGCGATCGCTGTCGATGGGCCGACCGGGCCCGAGCATGGGTTCCCACCAGCCAGGTTGTTCGTTGCCCGAATTCGCCGCTGCGTGGGCGTCGGGCGAGAGGCCGGTGAGGATGAGGATGGCGTTGTCGCGCGCGGCGTTGAGCGTCCCCCATGTCTCGTAGGCGACGCGGCCGTTGTGCAGGCAGTCGCCGCGCTTCATCGGCAGGATGGCGGGGAGCTCGTGGAAGAGGGTGCCGGGCGGGATGAATTCGGTCATGCGGCAAGCTTACCGGCGCAGGGTGTCCAGCGTCAGTCGCACCGTGGCGCTGGCCGGCAGCTGCACGAGCACGGGCGCGGATTCGATGTCGCCAGCTTGCGGCATGGCATTGCCGGTCATGGACACGCGCGCGATCACTTCGACCTGCGCCTGCGTCGACAGCCGCTGCGTCGGCATCGGCGAATCGCTGTCGTCGAGTGTCGCCGTGAACGGCAGGTCCTGCACGCCGTGTTTCTCGACGGCCAACGGCATCGGCGGCCCATGGGGCGCGCGCGCGATCACGAAGATCGTTGCGTTGGCGCCGACGCGCGTCCGCAACGCTGGATCGAGCGCGACGGCCACCCGCAATCCGGCGTTGGCGGAAACCTTGGGCTCCGGTAGCGCCGGCAGGCCAGCCTGTTTGCGCGCCGTGTTGATCTGCGCACGCAAGGGCACGGCGGTCCGAGCGTCTACCTGCGCAAGCAATGGTTCCCAGGTCGCCGCGGCGGCGGCGGCCTGGCCCGACTGGAATTGCGCGATGCCGAGGAACCAGCGCGCACGCTGGTGGTTGGGCTGCACGTCCAGGGCATGCGTCAGCAGGGCAACTGCCGGGGGAGCGAAGTGGCGTTGCGGATCGGCGAGCGCGCTGGACTCCGCGGCTTCGACCAGGATGTCGGGCTGGTCCGGGGCCAGTTTCGCCGCGTGCGCATAGGCGTCGCGCGATTTGTCGAGTTGCTGGCTGGACGCGTAGGCCCGGCCGAGCAGGCGCCAGCCTTCCACCTGGGACGGGTCGCGTTGCAGCGCGGCTTCGAGTTGCCCGATGGCATCGTTGAGCGTCGCCGGACGCTGCACGTTGGCCTCGTCCAGTGCGGCAGGCGTGCCCAGTAATGCGTAAAGACCACCGGCCGCGAGGAGGAGGACGACGCCGATGGCTGCCGTGGCACGCGGAGCCTGTCGCCAGAGCGGCCGTAGCACGACGATGACGAGGACAAGTGCGGCTAGCGCGGCGATGGTCGCGAAGATCGGCATCACCACTCCTGCGCATCGTCGGCGGGAACGGCCCCGCCGCCGCCATGGCGACGCACGACGCGGGCGACGAAGACGCCGCCAGCGAGCAGC
>JBBRHT010000209.1:0-3923 GCA_038222295.1 Lysobacterales bacterium | reverse complement strand
GCCCGCGATGAGATGCTGCAGGCGACGCACACGGACGCCGCGCCATGGACCCTGGTCGATTTCAACGACCAGAAGCGCGGGCGCCTGACACTGATCCAGGACCTGCTCAAACGCCTGCCCGACACCAGCGTGCCGGAGAAGCCCATCGACTACCCGCCGCTGGTGGGCGAACCGAAGACGGAGCATTTCAGCGTGCTGAACCCCATCCCCGATTTCGAGGGATAGCCGTCGCGGCGTTCAGCGGATGTGGAATGCATCCGTGTCAATCGACCCGGCAGTAATCGCGGCTGGCCGTCGCTCTACTGCGTCGACCCGCGCCATCGCAGGTCCCTGGTGCAGCCAGTGTTCAAGCTGGTCCAGCGCGTCTTCGCTCCCGGACGCCAGCACCTCGACGCAGCCGTCAGGCAGGTTGCGTGCGTAACCGGACAAGTGCAGGCGTCGCGCCTGCTGCTGCGTGCCGGCACGGAAGCAGACGCCCTGCACCTTGCCGACAACGACGAAGCGCGCCGCTGCGACCATGTCGCGATCAGGCCGGTTTCGGGCCGCCGGCGGCAGCGATCGCGGCATCGATGTCCTTAGCCGTCACCGGGCCGAGGAACTGCCTGGCCACCTTGCCATCGGGCGCGATGAGGTAGGTCATCGGCAATCCGCGTGGCGTGGCGAAGTCCGGCGGCGGCGCATACACATCGATGATCGCGATCGGATAGACGACCGGGTGCGTCTTCAGGAAGGTGGTCATCTCCGCCGGCGCGATCTCCTCATAGGCGAGGCCGATGACTTCGACATGTTCGCGCATCGCGTCCAGCGCGGAGAGTTCCGGCATTTCCTTCAGGCACGGGCCACACCATGTCGCCCAGAAAGTGACCGCGACCCACTTGCCACGATGCGCGGCCAGATCGTATTGCGCGCCGTCCAGCGTCTTGACCTTGAGCGACGGAATCGCCGGACCGGCAGTCGGGGCTGGCGCAGGCGGCGTGGCGGGTGCAGCTGCCGGTGCCACGGACGGTTGCGGAGCCTGCGCCGGTTGGGGCGCATTGCGGTTGCAGCCGGCCATCAGCAGGACGGCACAGGTCAGGACGAGGCGTTTCATGCAGGCTCCCGCGGGAGTTTGTCGTAAATGTTGGCCACGCGGCGTTTGAGCAGGTCGCGCAACGGCAGGCGCAACTGGTCGAGCTCGGCGATCGCGGCGGCGCCCAGCGCGTCGTCGCGGCAGGGAAGCCGGGCCTCGGCAACCGGGATGCGCAGCCGGCATGCCTCGTAGAGATCGGACATCGTCAGGCTGTCGAGGTCGCGCGCCAGCAGCCATTCGCCGGTTTCCGCCCGCTTGAGGACGTCGATCCCGCACAGTTCGGCCAGCATCTGCTGCACCAGCTCGTCAGTCAGCATCGGCTCGAGTTGCTGGATCTCCACGCTATGCAATCCCCTGCCATCCTGCCGACGCTCGGCGAAGCGGCCGAGCATCCGCAGCAGGCCGTAGATCTCGTAACCGTCCGGCAATCGCATCGACGCGGGCTGGTAGCGGAAGGCGGCAAGCGATGCGGCCGAGGACGCGCCGAACAGGATCGAGACCCAGCCAAAGAACACCCACAGCAGGAATACCGGGACAAACGCCAGCGGGCCGTAGATGTTCTGGTAGGAACCGAAGTTGCCCAGGTACAGGCCCAGGCCCCACTTCACCAGCTCGAACATCAATACCGACAACAACGCACCCACGAACGCGTGGCGCCACTTCACGGTGCGATGCGGGACCACGCGAAAGATGCCAGCGAAGGCTGCCAGTTCGATCAGCATCGGCGCCAGCCACAACATCACCGACTCCAGCGCGCGACCAACCCCCGTCGCGAACACCGACAGCGCGAAAAATCGCGCCGACAACGCGAGGCTGGCCGCCGCGACCAACGCTCCGAGGGTCAGCACGGTCCAGTAGACCAGGAAGCGACTGAACTTCGGTCGCGCGGTCTTGACCCGCCAGATACGGTTGAACGTGGCCTCCACGCTGGTCAGGGTGATCAGCAGCGAGATCACCAGTGCGATGACGCCGATCGTGGTCAATTTGCCGGTATTGGCGGAAAACTCGCGGAGATAGGTTTCCACCGCACGTGCCGAGCTCGGGACGAAGTTGGAGAAGATGTAGTCGCTGAGCTGGTTGCTCCACTGACTGAAGACCGGGAATGCGGACAGCACCCCGAACACCACCATCGACAGCGGCACCAGCGCGAAGACCGTGGTGAACGACAGCGCGCCGGCCGACTCGAACAGGCGGTCATCGAGGAAGCGCCGCCCGACGAAGCGGAAGAACGAGTGCGCACGGGCCCGGTCGCGCAGGCGGTTCGACAGGTGGTCGCCCAGTCGCGCGAAGGGGTTGGTCGTCTCCATCGCCGAAGCGTAACCGAAGCGGCGTCGACGGCGGGCGGCGGCGAATCCCGGACAGCCACCGGTCCGGCGACCGCCACATCCCCTATCCTTGCGCAGGGACAGGAGCATTTGATGGCCGAGATTCTGGTGCTGTATTACAGCCGCGGTGGTTCTGTGGCGAAGTTGGCGCGGCATATCGCGCGCGGGGTCGGCGAGGTCGAGGGCATGCGGGCCCGCGTGCGGACCGTGCCGCCTGTTGCGGCGACCACGCAGGTCGCGACGCCCCCGGTGCCCGACGAAGGCGCGCCCTACGTTGAGCGCGCCGACCTGGCCGAATGCGCCGGCCTGCTGCTGGGCAGCCCGACCCGCTTCGGCAACATGGCTGCCCCGCTCAAGCACTTCATCGATGGACTGGGCGCTGAATGGACCAGCGGTGCGCTCGTGGGCAAGCCGGCCGGCGTCTTCACGTCGACGGCGACCATGCATGGCGGCCAGGAAGCGACGTTGTTGTCGATGATGATTCCGCTGCTCCATCACGGTTGCGTGGTTGCGGGGATTCCCTATACCGAGCCGCTGCTGAGCACGACCAGGGGCGGCGGCACACCCTATGGCGCGAGCCACGTCGCCGGGACGCGTGATGACATCGAGCCCACCGAGGATGAAGCCGCACTTGCACGGGTGCTGGGTCGACGCATCGCCGCCCTCGCCGCGAGGCTGGCATCGTGACGCGCGCACGCAAGGTGCTCGCGGTCGCGCTGCTCGCACTGGCAGCCCTGTATGCGCTGTGGTTCGGCCAGCAGGCGCAGTGGGTCGCGGTGGCCGTGTTTGCCGTGCCACCACTGGTGTTCGCCATCGCGCTGCTGCTCGGCGCCGGCGCGCGCACGGCGTTCTGGGCCGGCGTGCTGGCGCTGCTGTGGTTTTCGCACGGGGTCATGGTGGCGTGGACGCGGCCGCCGGAGCGCGCTGATGCGCTCGCGGCGATCACGCTGTCGCTGGTGATCGTGTTCGCGGCGAGCATTCCCGGCCTGCGCGCGCGTTTCTCCAGGAAGCGCTGATCGCCGCCGGTATACTTCCCGCCCAACGATCGCACGGACAACCACGATGGACGAGCTTCTCGTCGTCACCACCGGCGGCACCATCGACAAGGTGTATTTCGACGACAAGTCCGACTACCAGGTCGGCGAGCCGCAGATCGGGCGCATCCTCGAGGAACTGGGCGTCGCGTTCCGCTTTCGCGTGATCCCGATCCTGCGCAAGGATTCGCTGCACATCGACGCCGCCGACCGCGAGTTGCTGCGCGCGACCATCGCATCCCAGGATGCGCGCCACGTGCTGGTGACCCACGGCACCGACACCATGGTGGACACCGCGCACGTACTCGCGAGCATCCCCGACAAGGTCATCGTGCTGACCGGCGCGCTGAATCCGGCGCGATTCCGCGGCTCGGACGCGGAATTCAACATCGGCACCGCGGTGGGTGCCGTGCAATCACTGCCGGCCGGCGTCTACATCGCCATGAACGGCCGGGTCTGGGATCCAGCGCGGGTCCGCAAGAACGTCGCGGCGAA
>JBBRHT010000208.1:0-3963 GCA_038222295.1 Lysobacterales bacterium | reverse complement strand
GATCGCGCAACCCAGGCGGTCGAGCGTGGCGACGATCGCGGCAAACAATCCGTCGCGATCAGGCGAATGCACGAACACCTCGAGCGCGCCAGCCTCGGGTAGCGACCTCGCGCTCACCGCAATGTCACGCTCGCCGATCGTGCGGATGACATCGGCCTGCCAGGCCACCTGCGCGGGACTGCGCAGGAATGCAGCGTTGGGCATCCGCGCGAAGGCGGTCTCGATCTCTGCGGGCCTTAGACTCGCCTGGGCCAGCAGACTTGCCGCTGCCTGCCGCGTGTCGGAGATGCGCTCGTCGGCGGCCAACGGATGCTCCAGCCCCCTGCCCAGCGCGACGCGGGTTGCCGTGTAGAGGTCTGCCAGCAGGCGGTCCTTCCACCCGTTCCAAAGCTTGGGCGAGGTGCCGGCGATATCCGCGCAGGTCAGCAAATACAGCAGGTCGAGGCGTTCCTGGTCGAGCACCAGGGTTGCAAACCGGTGGATGACGTCGGGGTCGCCGATATCCTGTTTTTGCGCGGTCACCGACATCAGCAGGTGGTTGCGCACCAACCACGCGACGCTGTCGGTATCGCCGCGACTCAGTCCGTGCGCCGAGCAGAACGACAGCGCCTCGACCGCCCCGAGCTGCGAGTGATCCCCGCCCATGCCCTTGGCGATGTCGTGGAAAAGCCCTGCCAGCAGCAGCAGTTCCGGCTTTCGCAGGCGCGGCCACACATCGTGCGCAATGGAGAACCGCTCGTCGACGACACCCGATGCGAAGCAGGCGATATTGCGCAGCACCGCAAGCGTGTGCTGGTCGACCGTGTAGACGTGGAACAGGTCGAACTGCATCCGCCCCGACACGCGGGCGAATGCCGGCAGCCATCGGCCGAGCACCCCGAGCCGCGCCAGGCGCGCCACCGTCTCGACCGGTTGCGGCCCGCGCACCAGCGCCATGAAGGCATGGCGCTGCTTCGCATCCGCGTCGCCATAGGCCGGCATCCTCGGCAAGGCCTCGGCGAGCGCGCGAGCGGTCTGCGAATGAAGTCCGCGCAATCCGGGATGCGCGGCCCACGTCGCAAACAGGTCGAACACGTCATCCACGCACGACGGCCAAGCTGCCGTGCCGGCGTGCAGGTAGCCGCGAATGGACTGGAATCCGCCATCCAGCGGCTGGGGCACCGCCTCGCCTTCCAGTTGCTCCTCGAAACGTTGCAGCAGGCGCTCGTTGACGCGCAGCACCAGCGCGGCGCTGCGGTAGAAACCCTGCATCATCTGTTCGACGGCCAGGCTTTCCGGCGTATCGACGTAACCCAGCCGCTGCGCGAGTGTCTTCTGGTAATCGAAGCGCAGGCGCTCCTCGCGCTTTCCGGCAACCAGGTGCAGGCCGAAACGAAGCCGCGACAGGACGCGGCGCTGGACTTCGATCGTGGCGTATTCGTCGGCGCCCAACTGGCCGAGCCCGATCAGCGGCTCGAGCCCACGGGACCCCAGCACGCGCAACGACATCCATCGCAGCGTCTGCACGTCGCGCAATCCGCCGGGGCCTTCCTTGAGGTTGGGCTCCAGGTTGTCGCTGGTGTCGTCGAAGCGCGCATGCCGCAAGCGTTGCTCCTCGCGCTTGGCGAGGAAGTATTCGCGAGGCGGCCAGCAGGCCTCGGCCACGATCGACGCTGCCAACTCGCGCGCGGCATCCGGACGCACGGCCAGCGGCCTGGCTTCGAGCAATGCCGTCATGACGGTGATGTCGCTCGTGGCGGCCTGGGTGCATTGCACAGCCGAACGCACGGCTTGGCCGACCGGCAGGCCGGCATCCCACAACAACGCGAACAGGCGCGCCAGCGGCTCCTGGCACGCCTGCTGCGCCGACGCTTCCGCCAGGACCAGCAAATCGATGTCCGATTGGGGGAACAACTCCCCGTGCCCATATCCGCCGACGGCAAACAGCGACATCGGCGCGTCGGCATCGATGCAGCGCGCCCAGGCCTGGGCGACCACTGCGTCGACGGTTCGCGTTCGCGAGGCGAGCAATGCGTCGATCTCACCACCGCGATCAAATCGCCCGGCGAGGACGGCATCGGCCTCCGTCAGTGCGGCCCGGCTCGCGGCGGCCCATTGGCCGTCGGATTGCCCCGGCTGCCGCGATGGATCCTGCGTTGCGGCGGCAGGCTTGTTCACAGGTCGTTGTCGTCGCCCGGAAGCCTGGTCAGGATTTCGACCCCGTCGTCGGTCACCAGCACCGTGTGCTCCCACTGCGCGGAGAGCTTGCGATCCTTGGTGACCACCGTCCAGCCATCGGGCAGCAGGCGCGTGTGGCGCGCGCCCTCGTTGATCATGGGCTCGATGGTGAAGGTCATGCCCGGCTTGAGCACCAGGCCTTCGCCCGCACGCCCGTAATGCAGCACTTGCGGCTCTTCGTGGTAAACGCGGCCGATGCCGTGGCCGCAGTATTCGCGGACGACGGAAAACCGCTCGCCCTCGGCGTACTGCTGGATCGCCTGCCCGATGTCGCCCAGGGTCGCCCCCGGACGGACCGAGCGGATGCCGCGGAACATGGCCTCCCGGGTCACGTCCACCAGGCGGCGCGCCATCACCGACGGCGTGCCGGCGTAGTACATCCTGCTGGTGTCGCCGTGCCAGCCATCCTTGATCACGGTGACGTCGATGTTGACGATGTCGCCATCACGCAGGACCTTGGCAGGGCTGGGAATGCCGTGGCAGATGACATTGTTCACCGACGTGCACACCGTCGCGGGGAACCCGCGATAGCCGACATTGGCCGGGATCGCCTGCTGGACGTTGACGATGTGCTCGTGGCAGATGCGATCGAGCTCCTCGGTACTGACCCCAGGTTTGACGTGCGGGGCCACGACCTGCAGCACTTCTGCCGCCAGTCGGCCCGCGACCCGCATTTTCTCGATCTCGGCCGGGGCCTTGGGGGTGATGGTCATGCGGCGATTATCGCCCATCCACCTGGGACACCGTCCGCATCCCCCCCCGGCGACTGCCCATGGCGCGGCCTCAATGACGCCGGGCGTCACATTTGACGCGGAACTGTGCCCAATCCGGGGGAGGTGCACGTCAAACTTTCTTCATGCACACTTCACATCGGGAGAGGGGACGGGTTTGGCACGGTTCGTGCGAGCCCCGGGAGGAGTTCACGTCTTCTTCACCGCGGGCCACGGGCTACGGCCCGCCGGAGCAGCCGGATTGGGCGATGCGGGGGCAGCTGCAGGTTTGCCATGCGTCAACGCACTTTGTTCGCAGCGAGCCCAGCTGCCCGGCCTGCAATCAGGCGATCCAACCTGTCAGCAAGCCCGTCCACTCAACCAACCAACAGTCAAGGGGAAACACGAATGAACAAGACTCTTCTCCACGCAGCAGTGATCGCCGGCTTCGGTTTTGCTGCATTCGCTCCGCAGGCCAAGGCGGTCGACGGCACGATCAACATCAATGGCACCATCACCGGCTCGACCTGCACCGTGAAGATCAATGGCGCGGCCAGCCCGGCCACGATTGTCTTGCCGACCGTTTCGACCACTGCACTGAGCGCGGCCAATGCCACGGCAGGCCAGACGGCGTTCGCCATCAACCTGTCCGCCTGCGGCGGCGTGCCCACCGCGACCAAGGCGTCGACGTTCTTCGAGAACGGCCCGAACGTCAATGCGGCCGGACGCCTCGCCAACAGCGGGACCGCCACCGGCGTCGACGTGCAGCTCGTCAACAGCGACAACAGCGCGATCACCGTTGGCAGCCCTGCTCCGAGCGCGGGCGCCGGCGTGGCCACCATTGCTGCGAATGCCGCCACCTTGAATTACTTCGCGCGCTACTACGCCACTGCCGCCGCGACGGCCGGCACGGTGTCGACCAGCGTCCTGTAATCTGTTATCAACCAGAAAGCCGGTATCTGCGGACGCGACCGGCCGGGCGGGTCGCGACGATTGCTGCTGTCCACAGCGAACGTCATCGCTCACCGAGACTGCC
>JBBRHT010000207.1:0-3973 GCA_038222295.1 Lysobacterales bacterium | reverse complement strand
CTCCCGTTCGATCCCGCGGGCATCGACGCGCTGGTCCTCAGCCACGCGCATATCGATCACATCGGGCGCGTGCCGTTGCTGGTCAAGCGCGGGTTCACCGGCCCGATCTACGCCCAGGCGGCCACCGTGGACCTGATGCCGATCATGCTGCTGGATTCGGCGTCGCTGGCCGAAGAGGACGCCGAGCGCGCCAATCGCTACAAGCGCATCGGCGACCCGGCGATCCAGCCGCTCTACACGCGGGCCGATGTCGAGCTCGCGATGCGGCAGGTCCGGCCGCTGCCGTACCACGCAGTCTCGACCATCCTGCCGGGCATCGACCTGACCTTTCGCGATGCCGGCCATATCCTCGGATCCTGCATCGTCGAATTGAAGGCCGATGGCAAGTCGCTGGTGTTTTCCGGCGACCTGGGTCCGAAGGGAACCCCAATCCTGCGCGATCCGGAAACCGTGATGCAGGCGGATCTGGTGGTGATGGAGTCGACCTACGGTGACCGCAACCACAAGGACCGCGCCGAAACGATCGTCGAGCTTGGCGGGATCTTCGAGCAGGCGTGGCGCGATGGCGGCAATGTCTGCATCCCGGCGTTCGCGGTCGGTCGCAGCCAGGAGTTGCTGTACTGGTTCGCGCTGCACTGGGACGACTGGAAGATGGACCGCTGGAAGATCTTCCTGGACAGCCCCATGGCGTCGAAGGTCGCCGGCGTCTATGCGCGCCACAAGGAATTGTTCGATGACGCCGCGCAGGAGGTCTGGAAACAGCGGCCCGATCCATTCTCGCTGCCCAACCTGCGCGTCACCGATACGCGTGACGAGTCGATGGCCATCAACCGGATCGAGTCGGGTGCGATCATCATCGCCGGCTCGGGAATGGCCGATGGCGGCCGGATCCAGCACCATTTCATGCAGAACATCGGCCGTCGCCAGAGCCACATCATCTTCGTCGGTTACCAGGCCGAAGGCACTCTGGGCCGGCGCCTGGTCAATGGCGCGAAATGGGTGCGGATGCACGGCCGCGATTTCCACGTCAATGCGCAGGTGCATACCGTCGGCGGGCTGTCCGCGCATGCCGACCAGCACGGGCTCATGGACTGGTACGCGGGCTTCGACGGGCATCCGCCGCTGGTGCTCGTGCATGGCGAGGACAAGGCCCGGGACGCGCTGGCCGGGGAGATCGGCGAGCGCGACGGGATGACGGTGGAGTTGGCGCGGCCTGGGATGGTGGTGGAGGTTTGAGCAGTTGGGTCAATGCGGGCTTGTTCTTGCGGCGGGTTGAACGGTCGCGGCTTACGCCGCTCCTACGAAGGGCGGTTGGTTGGCTTTTTGCGGATTGTTGCGCTGCGGGTCGCGGCTGAAGCCGCTCCTACAGGGCGCGTTCGGCTTTCGTTGAGTCGTCGGGTGGAACGGTCGCGGCTTACGCCGCTCCTACGAAGGGCGGCCATTCGTGCCTCGTTGTCGCGCGAACGGCGTGGCTGGTCTATCGTTGCGCCTTCAGACCCCGCGGAGTTGATCGATGCGCACCATCTCGTTGCTGTCGCTTGCGATGCTCGCCACGCTGCTGCCGGGTGCTGCAGTTGCCGCCGCCCCCGCTGCAGCCGATGCCGGGGCCATGCCGGCGACCGTCGTGCATCCGGAGTTGTCCGCAATCGCCAGGGCGGTGTCGCCGAAGTCGCTGCACGAGATCGACGCGAAGCTCGTCGGCTTCGGTACCCGCAGCACGCTGTCGGACACCAAGTCCGACACACGCGGCATCGGTGCGGCGCGTCGCTGGGTGAAGTCGCGCTTCGACGGGATTTCGAAGGATTGCGGCGGCTGTCTTGACATCGTCACGCCGTCGCAGGTCTTCACCGGCAAACGCACCGCGCCCGACGGCGTGGAAGTGATGGACGTGGTCGCGATCCAGCGTGGCACGACCGACCCTGATCGCGTGATCGTGATCACCGGCCATCTGGATTCGCGGCGCAGCGACGTGATGGACGCCACCGGCGATGCGCCCGGCGCCAACGACGATGCCTCCGGCGTGTCCGCGCTGATCGAAACGGCGCGCGTCCTGAGCCAGTACAAATTCGCCGCGACGCTGGTGTACTCGGCCGACTCGGGCGAGGAGCAGGGTTTGTACGGCGGCAAGGTCATCGCGCAGTACGCGGTCGATCATGGCTGGAAGGTCGAGGCCGACCTCAACAACGACATCGTCGGCAGCCCGCGTGGTGGCGACGGCCAGGGCGACCCGCACAGCGTGCGCGTGTTCTCCGAGGGGACCAAGAGCAACGAGACGCTGGAGCAGGCGAAGTACCGGCGCTACCACGGTGGCGAAGTGGATTCGCCGTCGCGGAGCATCGCGCGTTACATGGGCACGCTGGCCGACCGGTACCTCCGCGGCTTCCACGTGCGCATGGTGTATCGCACCGACCGCTATGGGCGCGGTGGCGACCAGACCGAGTTCCTGGCGCAGGGCTTCCCGGCCGTGCGGGTGACGGAGTCGCACGAGGATTACACGCACCAGCACCAGGACGTCCGCACCGAGAATGGCGTGGCGTATGGCGACACGATCGAGCACGTGGATTTCGATTACCTGGCCAACGTCACCCGGCTCAACGCGATCACCATGGCCGCAATGGCCAACGCGCCGGCGCCGCCGGCCGGCGTCGACATCAAGGGCGAAGTCGCCTACGACACCACCGTGTCATGGCAAACCGTGCCGGGCGCCGCCCGCTACAACGTCTGGTGGCGCGAAACCACCGCGCCGCAATGGCAGCATGCGCGCGATGCCGGCAACGCCACGTCGCTGAAGCTCGCAGGCATCAACATCGACGACTTCTACCTTGGCGTCTCCGCGGTGAGCGCGGACGGGTGGGAAAGCCCGGTGGTGTTTCCGGGATTCGCGGGCAGCTTCGAGCGTTCGCCGCCGCCCACCGCCGGGGCTGCTTCAAACTGAACGGGCCAAGGCCCGGGCTGGCGCATTCAGGGCGTTTGCCGTACAGTTCGCCCTGTTTTGCGCACGGCTGATCCGTTTCCTAGGTAAGCCTGCCGCCCGGTCGACGGACTCCGTCGACCACTCGCGGCCTTCTCCCCGCACGCCTTTCGTCGCGCAGACACGGCCCGGAACATCCGCCGCCGTCAAAAAGATCACTCGCAGCGCGGTTCAAGGAACGCTCCGGGTAGGCTCGCACCGACCTGTCGTCGGCTGATCATCGATCAGCTCCGTCCGATTGATTGCGCGTCGAAGTACGGAGCTCCACATGACGTTTGAGACACTCGGGCTGTCGCCCGCGCTGCTGCGCGCGCTTGCCGAAAACAACTACACCACGCCGACCGCGATCCAGATCGAGGCGATCCCGCTGGCGATGGCCGGTCACGACCTGCTGGGCGGCGCCCAGACCGGCACCGGCAAGACGGCGGCGTTCGCCCTGCCATTGCTGCAGCGTCTGTCGAAGCAGACCCCGCCGAACGGTTCGCGCAAGCCGCGCGCCCTGATCCTGACGCCGACGCGCGAGCTCGCGGTGCAGGTCGCTGAAAGCATCAAGACCTACGGTCGCCACCTGCACCTGAATGTCACCACGATCTACGGCGGCGCCGGCATGGGCCCGCAGGTGGACAGCCTGCGTCGCGGCACCGACATCCTGGTCGCCACGCCGGGCCGCCTGATCGATCACCTGGAGCGTGGCAGCGCCAAGCTCGACGCGATCGAAGTGCTGGTACTGGACGAAGCCGACCGCATGCTCGACATGGGCTTCCTGCCGGCGATCAAGCGCATCATCAACCGCGTACCGAAGGACCGCCAGACGCTGCTGTTCTCGGCGACGTTCGAGGAGCAGATCAAGGCGCTCGCGCTGGAGTTCATGCGCGATCCCAAGCAGGTGCAGGTCACGGCGAAGAACACCATCGCCGAGACGATCGTGCATCGCGCGCATCCGGTCGACGGTTCGCGCAAGCGCGACCTGCTGATCGACATCCTCACCAAACGCCACACCGA
>JBBRHT010000206.1:0-4006 GCA_038222295.1 Lysobacterales bacterium | reverse complement strand
GGGACATCCATGACGACAAGCTCAGCCACCCCGACAGCGCGCCAAGCCGCGCCGACGCCGCCTCCGGGCGGGTTCTACAACGACCGGGTCGTCCGCCAGTTCGCCATCGCCACGATCCTCTGGGGCATCGTCGGCATGGCGGTCGGCGCCTTCATCGCCGCGCAGCTGTACTGGCCGGCGCTGAACTTCGACACGCCCTGGCTCAGTTATGGCCGGCTTCGTCCCTTGCACACCAATGCCGTGATCTTCGCCTTTGGTGGCAGCGCGCTGTTCGCCACCAGCCTGCACATCGTGCAGCGCACCTGCCACGTGCGGTTGATCTCCGACCGGTTGGCGGCATTCGTGTTCTGGGGCTGGCAGGCCGTCATCGTGGCGGCCGCGATCACCCTGCCAATGGGCATCACCCAGGGCAAGGAATATGCCGAGCTCGAATGGCCGATCGACCTGCTGATCCTGGTCGTGTGGGTCTGCTACGGCGTGCTGTTCTTCGGCACGATCGCCAAGCGCAAGGTGAAGCACATCTACGTCGCCAACTGGTTCTATGCGGCGTACATCATCGCCATCGGCCTGCTGCACGTGGTCAACAACCTGGCGATCCCGGCCGGCTGGGACAAGTCGTATCCCATCTACAGCGGCGCCGTCGATGCGATGGTGCAGTGGTGGTACGGGCACAACGCGGTGGGCTTCCTGCTGACTGCCGGTTTCCTCGGGATGATGTATTACTTCGTGCCCAAGCAGGCCGACCGCCCGATTTATTCCTACCGGTTGTCGATCGTGCATTTCTGGGCGCTGATCGCCGTGTACATGTGGGCCGGTCCGCACCACCTGCATTACACCGCGCTGCCGGATTGGGCGCAATCGGTCGGCATGGTCTTCTCGCTGATCCTGCTGGCGCCAAGCTGGGGCGGCGCGCTCAACGGCATCCTCACGTTGTCGGGCGTGTGGCACAAGCTGCGCACCGATCCGATCCTCAAGTTCCTGATCGTCGCGATCAGCTTCTACATGATCGCGACCTTCGAGGGACCGATGATGTCGATCAAGACGGTCAATTCGCTGAGCCATTACACCGACTGGACCATCGGCCACGTGCACGCCGGCGCGCTGGGCTGGGTGGCGATGATCACGATCGGCTCGCTGTATTCGATGCTGCCGCGCCTGCTGGGCCTGCAGTCGATGTATTCGACGAAATGGATCGACCTGCACTTCTGGATGCACACGCTGGGCGTGGTGTTCTACATCGCCGCGATGTGGATCGCCGGCGTGACGCAGGGCCTGATGTGGCGTGCGACCAATGCCGACGGCACGCTGACCTACAGCTTCGTCGAAGCCCTCGCCGCGACGTATCCGTATTACCTGGTGCGCCTGGGTGGCGGATTGCTGGTGCTCTGCGGAATGCTGCTGATGGCCTTCAACACGTGGAAGACCTACGCGCTCGCGAAGCAACCCGTACAGCAACCGATCCTGCCGCCGCATGCCTCCGAAGTGCTGGCACCGACGGTCGCCTGAGGACGCCATGACCAATCCACACGAAAAGATCGAACGCAACATCGGCCTGATGGCGGGGCTGATCGCGATCGCGGTGTCCTTTGGCGGCCTGGCGGAAATCGTGCCGCTGATGTACCAGGCGGAGGCGATCAAACCATTGCCAGGAGTCAAGCCCTACCCGGCGTTGCAGCTGGCCGGACGCGATATCTACGTGCGCGAGGGCTGCTACAACTGCCACTCGCAGATGGTGCGCACGCTGCGCTTCGAGACCGAGCGCTACGGCCATTACTCGCTGGCCGGCGAGTCGGTGTACGACCGTCCGTTCCAGTGGGGATCCAAGCGCACCGGGCCGGACCTTGCCCGCATCGGCGGACGCTATTCGGACGACTGGCATCGCGTGCACCTGAACAACCCGCGCGACGTCGTGCCCGAGTCGAACATGCCGTCGTTCCCCTGGCTCGCGCAGACATCCGTCGATGGCCAGCGCATCGCCACGCACATGCGTGCGCTGCAACGCCTCGGCGATCCGTACTCGGACGCCGAGATCGCCGCCGCGCCGGCCGACGTGGATGGCAAGACCGAACTCGATGCCGTGGTCGCCTACCTGCAGGCCATCGGCACGCACGCACCGCGGGGAGGCTGAGATGCTGTCGGGAATCATCACGCTGTTGCTGTTGCTGCTGTTCCTGGCTGGCTGGGCCTGGGCATGGCGTCCCGCGCGCCATGCGGAATTCGACGCCGCCGCGCGCATGCCGCTGGAAGACGACGCGGAGCCGCGCCGATGAGCACCGGCTGGTCCTGGTACGTGATCGCGCTGGTCGCCTTCAACATCGGCGGTTGCGCCTTGCTGCTGTGGTGGACGGCGCGACGGCGTCCGGGTGATCCCGCACCGACCGACACCAGCCATGTGTGGGACGGCAACATCACCGAATACAACAAGCCGCTGCCGCGCTGGTGGATCAACCTGTTCTACCTGACGATCGTGTTCGGCATCGGCTATCTCTTCTGGTTCGGCGGGCTGGGCAGATACCCCGGTTACAGCCACTGGTCATCGCGGGGCGAACACGCGCGCGACAAGGCGGCGGCCGATGCGCGACTGGATGAAACCTTCGCGCGATTCAAGGGCCAGCCCATCGACGTCCTTGCGCGTGATCCACAGGCGCTGGTGCTGGGACGTTCGATCTTCAGCAACACCTGCGCGAGCTGCCATGGTTCATCGGCACAGGGCGCGATCGGTTATCCGAACCTGAGCGACGACATCTGGCATTGGGGCGGCGCCCCGGATCGCGTGCTGCAGACCGTGCTGGATGGCCGTGACGGCGTGATGCCGCCATGGGGCAAGGTGCTGACCGGCATGGGGGGCGACAACGCAGTCGACTATGTCGCCGCCTATGTGCGCACGCTCTCCCACCCCGATGAGCTGAGCCACGATTTCCTGGCGGCGCAGGGCAAGCCCCTGTACGACAACATCTGCGTGGCCTGCCACGGCATCGACGGCAAGGGCAACCAGCAGATGGGTGCACCCGACCTCACCGACGGTTACTGGCTGTACGGCGACAGCAGCGAGGTCATCGCCAAGACCATTCGCGACGGCCGGCACGGCGTCATGCCGGCGCATCGCGCGTTGCTCGGGGAGACGCGGGCGCGCTTGGTGGCGGCCTACGTCTGGTCGCTGTCGAATCCGCCACGCAAGGCGGCAGCGGGCGCAGCGCCATGAGCGGCGTGCCCGACCCGGCGCCGCGGCCGCTCGCGCAGCGTCTGGGCGCGGTGTTGTGGCCCAGCTTCTTTGCCGCCGGCGTGTCAACGATGGTGTTCTTCGCCTTCATCGATCCATTGCAGCTGCGGGACATGACGTTTCCCGACATCGCCATTTCCCGGGGCGTGGGGTATTCGATCGGGTTCTTCATGTTCTGGATCGCAACCGCCGCGTCGAGCCTGTTCACCTGGATCCTGCTGCGTCCCGCCAGCCGCTTCAATCGTGCGCTGCCGCCCGACAGATAAACGAGAACGATGAACCGCCGCATCCCCCTGGAAGTGCTGGCCCCCGAGGCCGGCTCGCTCTACGCCAGCGAAAAGAAGGTCTATCCGCGCGACGTCGCTGGACGCCTGCAGAACCTGCGCATCGCCGCGGTGATCTGGCTGCTGGGCATGTTCTACGCGTTCCCGTGGCTGCGCTGGGACGGACGCCAGGCAGTGCTGTTCGACCTGCCCGCGCGCAAGTTCCATGTGTTCGGGCTGACGTTCTGGCCGCAGGATTTCCTGTTCCTGGCCCTGCTGCTGATCATCGCCGCGATGGCGCTGTTCTTCTTCACCGCGCTGGCCGGCCGACTCTGGTGTGGCTACGCCTGCCCGCAGACGGTCTGGACCGAAGTGTTCCTGTGGATGGAGCGCTGGACCGAGGGTGACCGCGCCAGGCGCATCAAGCTCGATGCGGCCCCATGGAGCGTCCACAAGCTGCTGCGCAAGGGCGCCAAGCACTCGCTGTGGCTGGTGTTCGCACTGTGGACCGGCTTCACCTTCG